>DATELS010000747.1:0-10023 GCA_035276365.1 Thermoanaerobaculia bacterium | reverse complement strand
CGCACGTACTCCGCGTCCGGTCCGGCGTCGAGCGACGGCAAGAGATCATCGAGATCCAACGGCTCGTCGGATCGGCTCGTGCGAAACAAATCGATGATGCGGTTGCGCGCGACGCGAAACAGCCAGCCCGTCACGTGCTCGATCGGCATCAGCAGACGATTCGCCTCGACGAGCTTGATGAAGACGTCCTGCAGCACGTCTTCCGCATCGCGCGGATCGGGCACGCGGCGGCGGATGAACTGCCGCAGCCGCGACTGCTCGCGCGTCACGACCTCCGCGATCCGCCGGTCCTCTTCGATTGCCATCGCGTCGAGCATTCTGAACACGAAGACGAAAGCGGGACGCGGATATTGTGGACGTGCGACACTAGCCGAGGCGATGCGGTTCACTCTTGTTGCGGGTCTGGTGTGCGTGTTGTGTGTCGCGTCGGCGCGGGCGGCGGGTGTGCCCGATCTCGCGAAAATGCTCGACGAGTCGGAGCAGATTCACATCTCGGACAAGACGCGCTCGTGGCAGTTGCTGCGCGACGTCGAGCGCACGCTCACTCCCGCGTCCGATCCGCGCATCGCCGCGCGCGTGCAGCTCCTCGAATGCAAGTGGGCGGATGATCCCGCATCCGCATATCGCGCGTTCGCCAAAGGAATGGCGCTCGCCGAGCGCGCGGGCGACGGCGCGCTGCGTGTGCGCCTGCTCATGTGCCGCGCGGACGCGATGCAGTTCGAGGGCAAGCCGATGGAGGCGGAGCGCGAGTACCGCAACGCCATCGCGATCGCGCAACGACTGCATGACGCGAGAGTCGAAGCCATGGCGCTCGTCAGCCTCGGTTGGCTGCAATACAACCGCGGCGAGATGGCGGACGCGTTGTCGAGCGTGCAGACCGCGTATCGCATCAGCGTGCGCCTCGGAGATCACAAGACGCGGCTCGAGTCGCTGTCGATCATGGCCAACGTCTACGCCGACGCGAACGTCGCGCAGTACGACCGCGCCATCGAGTACTACAAGCAGCTCGCGGGCGAGTACGAGCAGCACGGACAGCCGAACGACGTCGCCGACAACGTCTTCAACATCGGCAGCACGTACGAGGTGAAAGGCGACTTCGCGGCGGCCGAGTTTCACTATCGCCGCGCGCTGGCGATGTTCCAGAAGCTGGCCGCCGACGCCGACATCGCTTACACCCGCCGCGCCCTCGGCGCCGCGGTGATGAAGCAGGGTCGCACGAAGGAGGCGCTGTCGCATTTCAACGATGCGCTCGCGTTTTACACGGCGCAGGGCAACGCGGGGAACATCGCGTGGGTGAAGCAGTTTCGCGGCATGGCCTATCGCAGATTGGGAAGATCGAGCGAGGCTCTGCGCGATCTCGACGCCGCGCGCGCGTATTTCGAAAGCGAGAAGAACGCGCGCTATCTCGAGAAGAACACGGAAGAGACGTCGCTCGTGTACGAGCAACTCGGCGACTGGCGCAACGCGTACGACTTCCGCAAACGCTACGGCGCGCTGCAGCAGGAGCTCGCGGTGGCGCGTCGCGACGAGCTGTCGTCGCGATTGCGCGTCGAGTTCGATGCGGAGAAAAAGGAGCACGAGAATCGCGCGCTCGCGCGCGAGAACGCGTTGCGCGCCGCCGCGTTGCATGACGCGCAGCAAAACCAGCGATTGCAGCTCGCGGTCATCATCCTGACCGCGCTCCTCGCCACCGCGCTGGCGCTGTTGTTCTGGCGGCAGGTCGTGAACACGCGTCGCATGCGCGCGATGGCGATGACGGATGAGCTCACGCGCCTGCCGAATCGCCGTCACATTCTCGCCGCGCTGGAGATCGTGTTCGCGGAGGCGAAGAGGCACGCACAGCGAGTCGCGTTGATCGTGCTCGACATCGATCGCTTCAAGCGCATCAACGACACGTACGGCCACGCCGCGGGCGATGAAGTGCTGAAGGCGGTCGCGCGCACGTGCCGCCTCAGCCTGCGCCCGTCCGATCAGCTCGGACGCATCGGCGGCGAGGAGTTCCTCATCGTCCTGCAGGCGCCCGCGACCGCGGAGCAGGCGAACGAAGTCGCGGAACGCCTCCGGACGTCGGTCGAGCAACTCGACGTCTCATCCATCGACAAAGACCTCCGCATCACCATCAGCCTCGGCGTCTGGATCACGAACGACTACGACGCGAAGACCGCCATCGCCGCCGCCGACGAGCTGCTCTACCGCGCGAAAGAGAGCGGAAGAAATCGCGTGGAGACGGCGGTCGCGTAGCTAACGCCTGGCTACGGCTTGAACTCGATCGTCACCTCGTACACGACTTCCACCGGCACACCGCGCTCCATCGATGGCGCGAATTGCCATTGCTTCGCGGCGTCGACCGCGGACTCCGACAGGCCGTGGCCCATCGGTGTGACGACGGTCGCGTCGCGGACGAAGCCGCTCTTGTCGATCTGCAGTTCGAGGATCACCGAGCCCGCGGCGCCGGCGGCTTTCGCCTCCTCGGTGTACACCGGCTCGACCCGGCGCAGCAGCTTCGGCTCGTCGATCTCGCGTCCGGCGCGGCGCGCGTTCGCGGGCTTCGACGGCGTGCGCGGCACGAAGCCGCCGCGCATCGTGTCGATCACTTGCGAGCCATCGTCCGCGGCGAAGGAGAACAGATACGCGTCACCGTGCGGCTCGACGCGCACCTTGTACCGCACGCCGCTCGCGACCGTTTCCTCCTCGGCTGCGACATCGCCGTTCGTCACGACTTTCAGATGCGCGATGTGCGTGCGCGTCTCCGCGTCGAACACCTGCACGTTGTACTGATGCGTCGCGCGCGCGAGCGACTGCGGTTCGATCTTCACGAAATGCTTGTCCGAGCGCAGCGAGTCCGCCTGCGCGGTGAGAGAGAGGAGAAGAATCGCGACTGCGAAGAAATGTCGCATCAGTTCCTCGAACCCTCGAGGCGCGCCAGCCGCTCTTCGAGCAGCTTCACGCGCTCGCTCAGTTCCTGCACCTGCGCGGTGCGCTCCTCGAGCGCCTTCACCGCCGCGATGCTGATGCCCGCGAGATCCTGCACGCCGATCGTCGCGTTGCTCGTCCCCAGTCCGAACGCCGCATAGAAATCCTCGGCCATCGGTCCCATGTGCCGCGACTGCGATCCTTCCGAGCGATAGTTCCACGTCGTCACCGGCAGGTTGCGGAGCGACGCCAGCACCGCCTCGCCGTCGACGTTCGCGAAGTTCTCCTTCGTCGTGCGGCTCGACGTGCAGTTGAACACGCCCGAGCCCGCGGGCAGGTTGCAGCCCGTCGTCCCGGCGAGGTTCGTGCGGAAGCGGAAGCCGCCCGTCGCGCGCGCGGCGAACTCGTTGTTCGCGGTGTTGCGGAACGTGTCCGCGCTCTGGGTCGCCGAGCCGTCGCTCCACACGAACGTGCCGGTGAAGCCGTTGTTCGACGCGAACTTGCCCATCGCCGTCGTGTGATCCTGATCGGCGGTCACGTTGTAGCCGATCGCCACCGCGGCGAGACCGTGGATGTTGAACGAGTCCGGATCGCACTTGCCGTTGATCAGCGGTCCGCCCGACTTCGCGTTGTTGCCGAGGGCGACGCCGTACGTGTCGCAGACGCGGTTGCCCGCGCCCGCCGAGAAGCCCGCCGCGCCCTTCACCTGATTGCCGCTGCCGAACACGATGCTCGACGTACTCTCCGCCGAATTCGTGTCGCCGAAGGCGAGCGCGTAGAGACCGATCGCCGTCGAGTTGCTGCCGCCGGCCCACGAGAAGAAGCCGACGTTCGCGTCATCCCACTCCGCGTCCGCGTAGCCCGAGCGGAACGCGCCTTTGTAGCTGTCCCACGACGTGCGGTAGCCCTTGCCCTGCATCGGCGAGATGCCGATGCCGAGGTTGCCCGTGGCGACGAAGCTGCCGTTCTGGAAGACCTTGAACCACGCCGGCGTGTGTCCGCCCGGGCCCGCGCAGCACGTGGAGCCGCCGCGCAGGTTGATCATCGGCGCGGTGCCGTTCGCGTCGCCGACCGAGAGCTGCTCCGCGGCGGGGACGAACTGCACCGAGGGAACGCCGCCGTTCGCGGCGGTCGTCTGCGTCGTGCCGTCCGGGAACGTGATGCCCGTGCCGTTCACGATCGTGCCGGTGCCCGCGGCGAATGCGGCAGGAGTGAGAACGAGAACCGAGAGAAGAAAGAGAGAGACCGTGACTTTCATGAGCACGAACGTTACGGAGCCGTGCTTACTCGCGGCTTACTGTAACCGCTTACATGCCTGCAAACCTGACGTGTTCACCGTTTCGTTTACAATCTTGCCTTCCCTAATCACTGATGGCATGAAGGAGGCCCGTCGATGGTCGCTCGTCGCTCGCTCGTCATCCTGTTGCTCGCCGCTTGCGCGCTCGTTTTCGCGCAGGAGGCGCCGAAGCTCTCTCCGCTCGCACCGCCTGCGAATCCGCTGCTCGTCGCGCACAAGAACTGGTTCGTGCCCGAGCACGTGTGGGATCTGCGGACCGATCCGTCGCTCGCGAAGTACGTTCCGCCCAATCTGACGTATCGCGCGTACAGCGCGGTCGGGTTCAGTCTCGCCAACACGATCGCCATCGTCGGTCCGACGAAAGACATCGTCATCATCGACACGCTCGAGACCGCGGAAGACGTGAAGAAGGCGATCGCCGCGTTTCGCGAGAAGAAGATCTTTCCCGACGGACCGCTGCCCATCCGCGCGATCATCTACACGCACAACCACATCGATCACATCGGCGGCGTGAAGGGCTACCTCGAGCAGTCGAGGTGGCGCGCGTGCGTGCAGGCCGACGCGGCGAACACGGGCAACGACTCCGCGCTCGACGCCGACGCGCTCGACTGCGTCTCCGTCATCGGCCAGGAGAACATCGTCGACGGCGTGAACAACACCGCGACGGTCATCGGCACGATGATCAACGCGCGCTCGGCGTACATGTACGGCGGCTTCATCCCCGAGAGCTGGCGCATCACGAACGGCATCGGCTACGAGATCAAGAACGGCACGTCCGACTTCGTGATGCCGTCGCGCACGTTCGCGAACTCGATGAAGCTGAAAGCCGCGGGCGTGAACATGGAGCTGTTCTACGTCCCGAGCGAAACGAACGACGAGCTGTCGGTCTTCGTCCCCGACGCGAACAACGGCGGCAGCGGCACCGGCGGACTGTTGCAGTCGGCGGAGGTCGTGCAAGGTCCGTCGTTCCCGAACCTCTACAGCCTGCGCGGCACGAGCTATCGCAGCCCCGCGACGTGGTACCGCAGCGTCGACAAGCTGCGCACGTACGACTCGTGGTGCATGCTGCCGAGTCACGGCACTCCGCTCTGCGGCGCGCGGAACATCCAGACGCTGCTGCTGCACTTCCGCGACGCGATTCAGTACACGCACGATCAATCGGTGCGCCTCATGAATCAGGGCTACACGATGGATCAACTGCCGCAGCGCATCCCGATGCCGGAGTATCTGATCGAGGATCTGGCGGCGGTGCAGACGGCGAAGGGAAACAACGTCACCGATCCGCGCGACTATCTGCGCTTCTTCTACGGCTCCGTTCCCCAATCCGTCCGCGAGCTCTACTTCGGCTACCTCGGCTGGTATCAGGCCGATCCGGTCGGACTCGCGCCGACGCCGCCGCAGACGTACGCGCAGCGCATGGTGGAGCTGATCGGTTACGACAAGCTGATGGCGAACGCGAACGCCGCGCTGACGAAGGGCGAGTTCCAGTACGCGGCGGAGCTGGCGTCGATCGCGGTCACGGCGAATCCGAAAAATCAGGCCGCGCGCGAGCTCAAAGCCGCGGCGTACATGAAGCTCGCGGAGCCGCAGACCAATCCGAACTGGCGCAGTTGGTATCTCACCTCCGCGAACGAGCTGCGCAACATCTTCCCGCGCGAAGACACGCCGGCGTTCTCGGGCGGACTGACGGCGCCGGGGATCGTCGAGGCGATGCCGTACGTGGACTGGGTGAGCCAGTGGTCGCTGCGACTCAAGGCGGAGGAGACGATTCCCGCGAACACGCATCGCTCCCTCGGCATGTACTTCGGACCGGCGGCGTCGAATCAGACGTCGCAGGGATTCGTGTTGCGCGTGCGGCGCGGAGTCGCGGAGATGATCTCGACCGGCTCCGATCGCGGCGCCATCGCCGCGGCGTCACCGCTGTACATCGAGATGGACAAGGACGCGCAGACGCTGCTCGTGCACGCGGACGTCGCGGGCAAGAACTACAACTTTCCGCAGACGCTGACGGAGCTCATGGCCGCGGGACGCATCAAAGTGACTGGCGGGACGAGTGCGGACGTGTCGTCGTTCTTCCAGCTCTTCGACCGTCCGCCGGCGACGCAGCCCGTGCTCTCCGCGCGTTAACGCGCGCGGTTCGGGCTGTGTCCCGTCCAGCGCTTGAACGCGCGGGAGAACGCGGCGGGATCGGAGAAGCCGAGGCGGTAGGCGGTCTCGGTGACGGGGAGGTTGCGATCGCTGAGGTAGTGCAGGGCGAGCTTGCGGCGCAGCTCGTCCTGCACCTGGCGGAACGTGACGCCCTCCGCGCGCAGCTTGCGAAAGAGCGTGTGGCGGCTCATGCCGAGCTGGCGCGCGACGGTCTCGATACCCGCGTCTTCGTCGTGCAGAAGATTCGTGAGCAATGCCTCGACGCGTTCGCGCGTCGAGCGCGCGGATGCGGTTTTATCGATCAGCGTGTCGACCTGCGTCTTCACGACCTCGAGCATCGAGCGTGACGGCGCCTGCGCGATCTGCTGCAGCCATGTCGCGTCGAGAATCGCCGCGTTGCAGTCGGCGCCGAAGATGAGAGGCACGCCGAACACGCGGTCGTACTCCGCGCGATACGGACGTTCCGCGTGCGTGAAGTGAATCGCCTTGACGAGATTGCGGCCGGGAAAAACGCGGCGCGACATCGTCACGGCGCGCGCATAGCTCGACTCCGCGCCGTCGGGAAAGTCGTAGTACCAGGTGTCGACGACCGCGACGTCTTCGCCGTGCGGCGTGAGGCGATAGCGGCCGGTATCGGCGCCGGGGCCGGCGTCGAGCGCGAGTCGCATCGTCGGCGAGAACGCGCCCATGAGACACGCGAACGTTTTCTCCGCGCCTTCGTTCGACTCGCCGAAGTGCAGCGCGAACGCGGGATCGTTGCACGCCTCGCGCGCGGCGGTCATGAGGGAGATGTACTTCGCGAGCGGGATGCGGTTCTCGTCGTCGCGCAGCTCGACGACTTCGATGCCGGAACGCTCGAGGAGCACGCTGAGCGGCGCGCCGCGCGAGAGCGCGTAGTCCATGAGCGCGCGCGCAGCGCCGGCGCCGGCCGTGCGCTCGGGCGTGCAACCGGCGGTCATGGCTTTGCTACCCGGGGTCATGTCCATGGAGGTTTGTTGTCTCTACTGTACTCGTCATGACGAATCCGCGCACGAAGGCCAGGCTTGCGGGGTTGTTCTATCTGCTCATGTTTCCAATCGGCGGCTATCACCAGTTCGTGGCCGCGAATCAACTCCGTCCCGCGCGCGATGCCGCGCTCACGGCCGCCAACATCCTCGGGCACCCGTTTCTGTTTCAGTCGGCGTCGATCGTCGACGTGCTCGTCGTGGCGTGCTATCTCGTCGTGACGGCGCTCTTCTACGAGTTGTTCGCACCGGTCGACGGCACGCTGTCGCTCATCGCGGCGCTGTTCAGTCTCACGGGATGCGTGACGCAGGCATTCGCGTCGCTGTTTCACATCGCGCCGCTGCTCGTGCTGCGCAGCGCGGCGAACAAGCAGGCGGCGGAGACGATCGCGTATGTTTTGCTCAAGCTCTATTCGCCCGCGTACGCGATCGGCCTGGTCTTCTTCGCGTTCTATCTGATCTTCATCGGCCGCCTAATCTACACCTCGACGTTCATGCCCCGCATCCTCGGCGCGCTCGTGGCGATTCAGGGTGTGGCGTGGATGACGATCGTCTGGCCGCCGCTGGCGACGAAGATCTTCCCGTTTCTCATGCTCCTCGCCGCCGCCGGCGAGGGCGCGCTGATGGTGTGGTTGCTCGTCAAGGGAGTGAAGGTCGAAGCGTGAGCGCCCGCCGCGCGATCCACACCACCAAAAATCCGACCGACGCGCCGGCCATGTCCGGGATGAGGTCGCGCATTCTGCAGTGATGCACGCCGCTCGCGCCTTCGGCGATCTCGACGAGGAATCCCATCACGAGGCACGCGATGAACGACCACGTCATCGCGCGTCTCACGTTGCGGAGTTGCGCGAGGGTGAGCACGAAGAAGATCGCGAACATGGCGATGTGGGCGTAGTTGCCCAGCGAGTAGATCGCGAGTCTCCAGTTGAACGTCCACTCGCACTCGACCGGCCGCACCACGCCCGACTGCAGCGGGAAGTAGAGCAGCGAGAGCGGGATGAGAATCGCGTACGTCCAGCGGCTGACGCGCAGCGAGACGTCCGACCACTTCGTGCGGCGCAGCGCGAATGCGATGCACGTGACGATGGCGACGACGGGCAGCACCCACATGACGACGACAGTGTGTCAGAACCGCGGCAGCTCGAGTCGCGCGCGCGTGCCGCCGAGGGGCGAATTGTCGAGGGCGACGGAGCCGCTGTAGAGCTCCGCGAGATCGCGCACGATCGCCAGTCCGAGTCCGCTTCCGCGCACCTGCTGGTCCGCGCGCACGCCGCGCTGCAGCACCTGCGCGCGCATCGACGGGTCGAGTCCGGGTCCGTCGTCGTCGACCAGCATCACCACGCGCTCGTCATCGACCGACGAGGAGATGGCGACGCGGCGGCGCGCCCACTTGCACGCGTTGTCGAGCAGATTGCCGAGCATCTCTTCGAGGTCTTCCTTGCGTCCGCGGATCTCGTGTGACGGAGCGACATCGACATCGATCGACAGCGCGCGCTCCGCGTGCAGGCGCTGCATCGTGCGCACGAGACCTTCGACCGACGGCAGCACCGCGCAGCGCAGTCCGGGCGCGGCGCGTGCCGTCGCGGTCGCGCGTGCGCGGGCGAGGTGATAGTCCACCTGCCGCTGCATCCGCTCCACCTGCTGCGAGAGGATCGTCGCGAGCTCGTCATGTCCCGACGTGCGCGCCTGCTCCGCCTCCTGCGCCAGCACCGCGAGCGGCGTCTTCAGTCCGTGCGCGAGATCGCCGGCCGTCGCGTGCGCTCGCTCGATCGCGCGCTCGCGATCGTCGAGCAGTCCATTGAGATCGTTGACGAGCGGCTCGACCTCGCTCGGGTACGTGCCTTCGATTTTCGGAGTGCGTCCCTCGCGCACGGACGACAGCGCCGCGCGAAGAGTGCCGAACGGCGCGAGCGCGCGCCCGACGAGGAACAGTCCCCACACGAGAAATCCGATCGCCACCGCGGCGACGCCGCTGAAGTACTTCAGCGCGTCCTTCATGTGCTCCGGATGCCGGCCGACGATGTCCATCAACTGCCACGTCAGCGTGCCCACCACGGCGACCATCCACACGAGCGCTCCGACGACGAGGCGTGTGCGAAGGGAGCGTTTCATGATTGCGCCATGCGGTAGCCGAGGCCGCGGACGGTCTCGATGGTGGAGGGGCCGAGCTTTCGCCGCAGCCGCGCGATGAACACCTCGACCGTGTTCGAATCGCGGTCGAACGTCTGCGCGTAGATGTGCTCCGTCAGCTCGCTCTGCGACACCACGCGCCCGCGATGATGCATGAGATACGAGAGCACGCGCAGCTCGTGGCTGGTGAGCTTCACCGGTGCGCCGTCGAGCGTCACGTTCGACGTGCGCGGATCGAGGACGATCGCGCCGCAGCGCAGCTCCGGCGTGACCTGTCCCGTCGATCGTCGAATGAGCGCGCGCAGACGCGCGAGCAACTCCGCCATCTGGAACGGCTTGGTGAGGTAATCGTCCGCGCCGCCGTCGATGCCGCGCACTTTCTCGCTCCAGCTTCCCCGCGCGGTGAGCACGAGCACCGGCACCGCGATGCCGGCGGCGCGCCAGCGTTCGAGCAGCGTCAGACCGTCGATGCGGGGGAGACCGAGGTCGAGGAGGATCGCGTCGTAGTGCTCGGTGGTCGCGAGAAAGTCG
>DATELS010000746.1:0-2665 GCA_035276365.1 Thermoanaerobaculia bacterium | reverse complement strand
GGATCTGCCGCAAGAGCAGATCGAGATCGACGTCGTTGCGCAGCGACAAGCCGGCCTTCTGCCGCTCGAGAAAGCGCGCGAGCTGCGGAGTCTCCAGAGCGTGAAACTGAATCATAGGCAGGAGCGAACGCCGCGAATTATAGGCTGGTTCGCGATGCGTCCTTCTCAGCGGCCAACGCCTCGATCTCGAAGGAGATCATCGCGTACGCGCGATTGATGGAGCGCACGCGCCACAAGTGCCGCGCGAATTCGGCGAGATACCGCGCATAGAAACCGAGGAGGCCATGGCGGTTGATCTGCCGCACGTGCGCGAGCTCGTGGCGGAGTAGCGCCTCGATGCGCTCGCGCGGCCGCGCCGACGTCGCTTCGCTGACGTGAATCGTGCGGCCGAGGGTGATGGCGATGACGTCGCGCTGCAGGAAGGGACGCAGCCACCACCGGAATCCCACCCGCACCTTCGCGCGCGCGTCCGCGATCGAGTCGAGGAGTGAGGGAGAAAGGTCCATGGGCCTAAGCGTGCGGCGACTGGCCCGGCGGCGTGAGGATGTCGCGCGCGAGCTCCGGCCACAGCGCGATCGTCACATCCGGCACGCGCGCGAAGTGGAAGACCGTGAACGTCTGCAGCCAGCGCTTCTCCGAGGTGACGGTGACGTCGCCCCACGGGACGAAGATGGGCTTGTGGCCGGGGCGAAAGAGAAAGATCATCGAAAAGCGAATGCCTCGGGGATTCGTGCCGATCGAGATGGCGCCGTTGTAGCGCGTGTTCGCGCGCAGACGCGCGCTGCGAAAGTTCCAGTTGCGGTCCGTGACGAGATCGTCCGGCGCAGGATACTGCGCGGCGAGCGCGCCCCATCCGCCCATGAACGAGATCACGTACGCGATGCCGATCCACGATCCGATGAAGAGGACGATGAAGCCGCCGATCCACCATTCGTTCATGACGACGACTTCCTCTTCACCGACAGCGTGAGCTCAAACTTCGCGACCGGCTCGTCGCCGAGCTTCTCCGGCACCGTCGCCGTGACGTGCACCGTCGCCTCTTCGCGCTCGCCGCTTTCCAGCGCGCGGCGCACGAGCTCCTGAATCATCGGTCCGTCGTTGTTCGTGAACACGACGTCGCCCTCCGCGCGCTTGAGGAACTCGCCCTTGATATCCTTGAAGATGAAGTTGACGCGCACCTTCTGCTCGCGCGCGAGCTTGAACGAGATGAGACCCGCGGCCACGTCCGCGCCCATGCAGAGGGTGCCGAGGTACATCGCGTGGATGTCGCGGCGGCGGGTGATCCAGTTGAGCGGCACGAACACCACGCAGCGGTCGTTCGTCAGCTCGAGCACGCGCAGGCGCGTCAGCCACAGAAAAAAGACGTTCTGCAGCGACCAGAGGCGGACCATCGTCGTCGGCTTCATCGTTTTTCCTTCCGGCGCGCGGCCGGCACCATGATCTTCTCGTACAGCACGTCCGGCACGAGCCGCACGGTGCGCATCAGGAGCGACATCGGCTTCGGGAACTCGACCACGCGCTCGCCACGGTCAATGCCATCCGCGATCGCATGCGCCGCTTCCTCCGCCGTCATGAGGAACGGCATGCGGAAGCGGTTCTTCTCCGTCATGGGCGTGTCGATGAACCCAGGATTCACGATCGTGACGCCGACGCCGTACGGCACGAGCTCGATGCGCGCCGACTCGAGGAACGCCTGCATCGCCGCCTTGCTCGCCGAGTACGCGCCGGACGTCGGCAGCCCGCGCAATCCGGCGATCGACGCGACACCGGCGAAGCATCCTGACTTGCGCTCGACCATCGACGGGATGACGGCGTCGAAGAGGTAGAGCATGCCGACGTAGTTCACGCGAATGATCTGCTCTGCCTCGGCGACGTTGAACTTCGTCGCGTGACCGGGGATGCTCACGCCCGCGTTCGCGATCGCGAGCTCGAACGATCCGCCGAGCATCTCCGCGCCGCGCGCGACGGCATCGCGCACCTGCGCGAGATCGGTGACGTCGCACGCGAGCGCGATCGCCTTCGCGCCGCGCGCGCTCAACTCGTTCGCCAGTTCTTCGAGCAGTTCCGCGCGTCGCGCGAGCAGTGCCAATGAATACCCGCGCTTCGCGAGCTCGCGCGCGAGCGCGAGTCCGATGCCACTCGACGCGCCGGTGATGACTGCATTGCGCATGTGCGCGAGATGTTAGCCGAGGGACGGGAGCTTCGCTTTGTTCTTGAAGATGTCGGCGAAGAGATCGCCGACCTTCGCCAGGCGATTCGGCATCGTGCGGATGTTGTACTTCAGCGGGTCGAGCTTCTTCGTGATCTCGCTCCACTTCAGCGGCGCGGAGACCGGCGCGCCGTCGATCGCGCGCGGCGAGTACGGCGCGACCACGGTCTTGCCGTAGCCGTTCTGCATGCAGTCGAGATAGAGCCGCCCGCGACGCTTCGACAGACTGCGTTCGACCGTCATGCCAGGCACCTGCGCCGACACCGCGCTCGCGATCGCGCACGCAAAGTCCGCGACCTGCTCGTGCGAGTAGCCCGGCGCGAGCGGCACGAAGATGTGAATGCCGCGCTTGCCCGACGTCTTCGGCACGCTCGGCAGCTCCAGGTTCTCGAGCAGGCGTCGCATCACGCCCGCGGCTTCGATCGCCTGTTCGATGCCCTTCCCTTTCGCGGGATC
>DATELS010000745.1:0-8787 GCA_035276365.1 Thermoanaerobaculia bacterium | reverse complement strand
CGCCGGAGCGCTGCTTCGACGCCGCGCGCGATCTCGATCTGCACGCGAAGCTCGCCGCGCACACGAACGAGCGGGCGGTGGGTGGGAGGATGGCCGGTCTGATCGAGAACGATGAAACGGTCACGTGGCGCGCGCGCCACTTTGGCGTCGTGCAGCACTTCACCTCGCGCATCACCGCGTTCGATCGTCCGCGCTTCTTTCAGGACTCGATGCAGCGCGGCGCGTTTCGCTCGTTCGTGCACGACCATCGCTTCGAGGCGCGCGACGGCGGCACGCTCATGACCGACATCCTCGTTTTCTCCGCGCCCCTCGGCATCCTCGGACGCATCGCCGAGACGCTCGTCCTCCGTCGCTATCTCGCGCGATTTCTCGCCGAGCGCGCAAACGGGATCAAACGCGTTCTGGAGAACGCGTCGGGCGTTTGACCGCGGTCGCGAGGCCGAGGCGCTCGAGAACCACGATCACGTACCAGCCGAAGTCGATCTGCCACGGCTTCCAGCCGAAGCGCGCGGACGACGGCTTCGCGTGATGATTGCCGTGCCAGTTCTCGCCCTGGAAAAAGTGCAGCGGCGCGAGCCACGCGATGTTCTGCGACGAGTCCTCGCCCGGCTTCCGCTCCGCGCGCATGTGCGCGATGCTGTTGATGAAGCACTGCGCGTGCAGCGACACGACGAGACGCATCGGTCCGAGCCAGAAGAACGCCGCGATGCCGAAGAACGCGCCGAAGAACAGCGACACCGCGAGCAGCGGAATCTGAATGCGATTCCAGAAGCGGTACTGCGGCTTGTCGAGATCGGGACACCAGCGCGCGAGCGGCACGTTGCCGGCCTGCCACAGCCAGCGCAGATGCGCCCACCAGAAGCCGCCGATCCACGGACTGGAAATGTCCTCCGGCGTCTCCACGCGCGAGTGATGCTGGCGATGATTCGCCGTCCACGAGTCGGGCGAGCCCGAGCCGTTGAACATCGCGAAGAAGATCAGCACGTGGCGCACGATCGGGTTCAGGCGCAGCGCCGTGTGCGCGAGCGTGCGGTGATAGCAGACCGTCACGCCGAGTCCGCCGAGCCATCCGAGGATCACGGTGGCGATGGCGATCTTCCAACCGGGCTCCGCGTAGAACACGAGCCCGATCACGGCCAGGATGTGAATCAGCACGATGTAGAAGAACGTCGGATAGTCGCCCTCTGCGGGCTTCCACCACGGCGCCTTCCATGGCTCGGGGCCGAGGCTGGAGGCGATCGCGGAATCGCGAGGCGCAGGAATGCTGTCGGTGTCGCGCAAAGGCAGGGAAGTCAGATCAGTTCCTCTCCGAGTTAGCGGTGCTCAACGGAACCCGTCCGGCAACACATCACTTCCCGCGCCGATGAAGACCAGCTCCGCGCCGGGATGATCGAGCCACTCCGTCGAGTCGAGTTGCGTGAAGCGCCGGTCGCGAAAGCGTTCCTGCAGCGGCGGCGGAAATGGATTGGGAAGCAGCACGTGCAATTCGAGATCGTCGAAGAGCTCCGTCTGCAGTTGCGGCGACTCCGTGAGACCCCACGCCTTCGGATCGGGATTGGCGACGGTGAGGATGTAATCCGCATCGCGCTCGACGTGCACCTCGAACGCGATCGGATCCGCCTCGACATGCTCGACGTGCCACCGCAGATGCGAGTGGTCGCCGTGCGCGACGATGTCGTACGAGCCCGACGCGAACATGCGCGCGGCAGGAAGATGGCGCAGCCCGCGCGTCTTCGTGCCGTACACCTGATTGCCGAGCGCGGCGTGCATGTCGTACGAGGTGAGGACGAGGTCGACGAAGCCCCAGAAGCGGTCGCGTCGCGTGGAGCGCGGAATCCTCTTCCGTCCAATCGCGACCAACCTCTCGAACGCCGACCCCTCGGGACTCAAATGGATGAGCAGGCGCTGCACATCGCGAAGCTCATCCGCATGCTGCTCTTCGACGCGCGGCCGGTAGAGAAAAGAAACGGAGCCCTGTTCGAGGAGGCGTGGGGCTTTGACCTCGAGCATGCGTGGCACGCTCGAGGGTATTGCAAAGATTGTGATCGCCCCGCGGCCCGAACCTCTCCCCGCGTCAGCGGGGAGAGGGAGACGGGATTTTTTCCTTCTTCGTCCAGGCGTCGAAGTCGCGGATGACGTCGTCGAGCTCGCGGGCGAGCGCGGCGGCGCGGTCGGTCTGCGTCTGCGTCGGCGGGCCGTCGTACGAGATCACGCTGCCGTAGAGGTCGGAGAGGTACTCGCGCAGGCGCTCCTCGCCGGTGATCATGCCGCCTTCCTTCGTCGCGACGATGCGCTGGCGGAAGTCCGCGGCCTGCGCGGCCTGGCTGCGCAGCTTCTTCGCGCGCGCGTCGTTTGCCGGGAGCTTCGCGGCGCGCGACTCGAGATCGAGACGCACGGCGTTGATCTTGTCGACCGCGTCCGTCATGCGACCGAGCTCGTTGTAGAGGCGCATGCCGAGGTCGAAGGTGGCCTGGCGATCGGCGTCGGTGTACGTCGCGCGCGCATCCGGCACGAGCTGCACCTTCGTCTCGTACACGTTCTTGTCCTTCGTCATGCGCACCGTGTACGTGCCGGGCAGCACGCGCGGACCGACACTCGCGCCGAACGCCGCGCTCGCCGCGGGCGGCACGCGCGGCGCCTTGAGGCGCATCGACCAGTTCACGCGATTGAGACCGCGGCGCTTGCTGCTCGGGATCGTGCCGAGGGACTTGCCGTCCGGACCGAAGACCTCCATGGTCAGGTCGCCGAAGATGTGGCGCTTCTTCTGGTAGTACGTGATCACCGCGTCGCCCGGAGGATTCGGGCCGGTGAACATCGCGTCGCCGTTGACCCAGCCGCCGTTCGTGTTGAGCTGCTGCTCGATCGGACCGGTCGTCACGAACAGCACGTCCTTCGACAGCGCGTCCGCGGAGAGCGCGCGCAGCGGCGTGATGTCGTCGACGATCCAGATGCCGCGGCCGTGCGTGGCGATGACGAGATCGTTGTCGCGCGGATGAATGGCCAGGTCGCGCACCGCCACGTTGGGAAATTCATTGCCCTTGTACTGCGCCCACTGCTTGCCGCCGTCGAGCGAGATCCAGAGGCCGAACTCCGTGCCGAGGAAGAGGAGCTCGGGGCGGACGAGATCTTCGCGGATCACGTGCGCGTAGCCGCGCACTTTCGCGTCGCTCGGGATGAGTGACGTCCACGTCTTGCCGAAGTCCGTCGACTTGTACGCGTACGGCGTCATGTCGCCGAACGTGTGCAGGTCGAACGTCGCGTAGACCGTGCCCTCGTCGAAGTGTCCTGCTTCGACGTACGACACCCACGCGCTCTTCGGCAGGCCGGCGATGTTCGGCGCGACGTTCGTCCAGGTCTTGCCGCCGTCGCGCGTCACCTGCAGGTTGCCGTCATCCGTGCCGGCCCAGATCACGTCGCCGTTCTTCGGCGACTCCGCGATCGCGTAGATCGTCGTGTGCATCTCGGCCGCGGAGTTGTCGACCGTGACGCCGCCCGACTGCTCCTGCTTCTGCTTTTCCGGATCGTTCGACGAGAGATCAGGCGAGATGCGATCCCACGTCTGGCCGTGATCCTTCGAGCGGAAGAGGAACTGCGAGCCGATGTACACCGTGCCGGGATGCGTCGCGCTCATGTGGATCGGCGTGTTCCAGTTGAAGCGCAGCTTCTTCTCTTTGTACGCCGCGAGCGGCTGCACGCTGCGGCCCTCGTGCGTCTTGCGGTTCACGCGTCCGATGTAGCCGCCCTGCGACTCCGCATAGATGTAATTCGGGTCGGACGGATCGACGAACATCCAGAAGCCGTCGCCGCCGTACATGTTCACCCACTCGTGATTCGTGATGCCGCCCGGAAACTCCGAAGGTCCGACCCACGAGCTGTTGTCCTGCAGTCCGCCGTACACGTTGTACGGGCGGTCCATGTCCACGCTCACGTGGTAGAACTGCGAGATCGGCAGGTTGTCGGCCTTCCACCAGCGATTGCCGCCGTCGTACGAGTACCAGACGCCGCCGTCGTCGCCGGTGATGACGTGGTCCGTGTTCTCGGGATCGATCCAGACGTCGTGGAAGTCGCCGTGCGCGCCGCCGCTGATGCCGCTGAAGCTCTTGCCGCCGTCGGTCGACAGAATGAGTCCGCCGCCGGTCTTGTAGATCTTGTTCTCGTCCTTCGGATCGACGATGAGGTTCGCGAAGTAGAACGGGCGCCAGAGCATCATCTGGCTGCGGTCGCGCGCCTGCCACGTCTTGCCGCCGTCATCGCTGCGATACAGACCGTTTTTCGGCGGCTCGGCTTCGATGAGCGCGTAGACGACGTTCGAGTTCGACGGCGCGATCTCGACCGCGACGCGGCCCCACGGCTTCGACGGCAGTCCGTTCGACGAGAGCTCGTTCCACGTCGCGCCGCCGTCGTCCGACTTGAACAGGCCGCTGCCGCTCGGCGCGCCCGGTCCCTCGCCGCCGCTGCGGAACGTCCAGCCCTTACGGCGGAAGTCCCACATGCCGGCGTACAGCGTCTTCGGATTCTTCGCGTCGAGCGAGAGCATCGAGCAGCCGGTCGACGCATTCGCGCCCTTCAGGATCTTCGTCCAGTTCCTGCCGCCGTCCGTCGTTTTGTAGACGCCGCGGTCGTCGCTGTCGCTCCAGAGTTTTCCGGGGACGCAGACGTACACGGTGTTCGTGTCGTTCGGATCGACTTCGATCTTCACGATGCGCTCGGAGTTCGCGAGGCCGACGTTCGTCCAGTTGTCGCCGCCGTCGATCGACTTGTACAAGCCGTCGCCGATGGAGACGCTGTTGCGCGTCCACGACTCGCCCGTGCCGGCCCACAGCGTCTTGGGATTCTTCGGATCGATGGCGATCGCGCCGATCGACTGCACCGGCTGTTTGTCGAAGACGGGCTTGTACGTCGTGCCGCCGTTGACGGACTTCCACACGCCGCCCGACGCGGAGCCGATGTAGACGGTGAGGCGCTGTCCCTCGCGCACCGCGGTGAGCGCGGCGACGCGGCCGGACATTGCGGCGCTGCCGATGTTGCGCGCGCCGAGGCCGGAGATGGTTTCGGAGTCGACCTTCACCGTGCCGCCCGAGGACGCGGGCGGCAGCGACGGCGCGGGCGCGGCGCTGAGCGACGCGGGCTTCGGCAACTCGGCGGGAACCGGATCGCCCGGCTTCACGAAGCGCGCGATGCCAATCGGCACGTTCGCCTCGATCTTCTCGTAGTTGACGACTCCTCGGAACGGGCTGCCCTTCGGCCCCGACTCGATGGCGTGAGGGAGGTACCAGCCGGAGACTTCCTTGTAGTCGCCGAGGATGATCTCGTATTCGCGCTCGGCGCCGCGGACCATGCGCTTCAGTTCGATCTTGATCGGGACGTAGTAATCGGTGTCGAAGAAGTAGTAACGCACGTCGCCGTTGGCGAGGGTGAGCTTGACCTTGTACGCGTCGGTGCCTTCGACCGGCTCGGTGCCGACGTACTCGGCCTTGTGTCCCTTGGCCTTGTAGTCCACCAGTTGACCGTCGAAGTCGGCGTCGTCGAGGATGCCTTTCATCTCTTCTTCGCCGAGGGGCTCGGGATCTTTCTTGCCCTGCCAGGGCTCGATCTTCCAGCCGGTCTTGCCGTCGTACGCGGTGATGCCGGTCATGCCCTGCAGCGCGAACTCCTGGCGGACGTAGCCCGGGCGCGCGTTTTCTTCGACGACCTGCGCCTCGAAGCCGCCGCCGCCGATGTATTTGCCGGTGCGGCGCAGGGTCTGGATGGCGTGGATGCGGTCGAGGCCACCGACGCGCTGGATGTATTTGTCGATGATCTCGTCGGCGGTCTGTGCGGAGAGGGTTGCGGAGAGGGAGGTGGCGAGGAGGAACGCGATCGCGAGAAAAGCTCGGCGCAATGAAGTCTCCTGTCGGCGATTTTTCGAGGATCATAGTCGCGTCGAAGGAGGATGCCCATGGCGTTGCCCGTGTTGTTGCACAATCGTGGCGGCTTCCGGACGGAGGTGGAGGCCGGTCCGCACCGCTGGGTGCTGGACGAGCCGGCCGATGTAGGCGGTGCCGGCGAGGGTCCCACGCCCTACGACATGCTCGCCTCCGCCCTCGGCGGCTGCACGGCGATGACGCTGCAGTTCTACGCGCGCCGCGAGAAGCTGCCGCTCGAAGGCGTGGACGTGAAGGTCACGCACGACCGCCAGCACGCCAAAGACTGCGCCGACTGCACGACGCAAAGCGGCTACATCCACCGCTTCCGCGTCGAGATCAGTTTGTCCGGCCCGTTGGATGACGCGCAGCGCCAGAAGCTGCTCACGATCGCGGGACGGTGCCCGGTCGCCAAAACGCTCAGCGCGGAGATGCGGATTGATGAGGTGCTCGTGTGAGCCAGTCTTCGAGTCTCAAAGTCTCAAAGTCTCAAAGGAGGCGCGCCGTCTTTCAACCCTTTGAGACTTAGCGACTTTGAGACTTTGAGACTTTCGTCCTCACCCCATCGCTTCCGGACGCGCGTGGCGTGGCTGGTACACGCCGAGCTTTCCTCCGCCCGGCAGCGTGACCTGCGTGAGCGAGCCCCAGGGTTGGTTGTGCACCTCGCTGCACGCGACGCCGCGTGAGCTCATCTCGGCGATGAACTCCTGCAAGTCATCGCACATGAGATAGAACTCGTGCACGTCGTTCGCCTCGCCGGGATGTACCGCCACTTCCGCGGGTGGGAGGCCGAAGATGAGCCAGCCGCCGCCGACGTCGACGTTCGGGAAGCCCAGCACATCGCGCAGGAACGCGCGATCCGCCTCGGCGTCTTTGCTGTAGAGAATCGAGTGTGCGCCGATGATCATGCGCGCAATCTACACCTTCTAGTACTCCAGGCGCTTCAGCGGCGGGTCGTAGTCGAACGAGCCGAGGAGGAGCCAGCGGCGGGCGCGCGACTCCTGTCCGGGCTTCGCCGTCAGCGGCGTCGTGTAATGCCAGAAGGGGAGGCGGTACACCGCGACCGCGGGCTGCTTCGAGACATCGTGCACCGACGAGAGGAAGCGTCGCTCTTCGTAGATGAGAAGCTGCTGCGCGACCGCGTCGTTCGAGAACATGATGTGAAAGTCGAGAAAGCCGTTGCGCGTCTCGGCGCGCTCCGGATGATGATCGTTGTGCGGGCCGCTGTAGTCGCCCGTCTCGTAGCAGATCACCTGGCGCGCCCAGTAATCCTCGCGGATGTTCTCGCGCGTCACCGCCTGCGCGAACTGGCGGAAGCTCGGCGACGACATCATCTGCGACAGTCCGATTTCCTTCGCCGCATTGAGCGCGATGGACTTCGGCGAGTTCAGCGTCGCCGTGCGCACACGCACCGTCTTCGACAAGCGATCCGTGTAGTTCTTCTTCATCCCCGTCAGCGCCTCGCGGGGAATCGGCGTGTACATGCGGTGCAATGTCGAATAGAGACTCTCGTCGAGGAGGCGCACGCAGTCGCGCGCGACGTCGCGGTCGATCACGCCTTCGAACAGCACGATCGGCGTGCGGCGTTTCGCGAGCAGGTCTTCGAGCTGCGGCGCCTTGCGCAGCAGCCGGCGACCCTTCGCGTTGAGCAGGTCCTCGAACTCGTTCGGGAAACGATCCATCGCGTTATTCCTGCGGTGGCACGTTGAGGTACGAGCCGGCCGCGGCGACGGTCGACCACAGCTCTTCCTCGAGCTTGAACGAGCGCTCGAAGTAATCCTCGGCCGTCGCGCGATCGCCGTTCAGCATGTAATACGCGCCGATTTCCGCGAGACCTTTGTCGTCCTTCGGATTCGACTTCGCGTATTTCTCGAAGAGCTCCTTCGCCTTCGCCCATTCGCCGGCCTCGCGATAGACGCGCGCAATGCGGAAGTAGTCGCTCGACTCCGGCTTCTTCTTCATCACGTCGTCGAAGATCGCCTGGCCTTCCGGCTTCATGCCGCCGAGGTAGTAGACGCGGCCGACGGCGATGCGCTCCCAACTGCCTTTGCCCGCCTGCACTTTGGCGACCTCGAGCAGCGCCTTCGCCGCCTCCTGCTTCGACTTTCCGCGATACGACGCGGGATCGGCCTTCTTCGCCGCGAAGCCGACGGCGACGCCGCACACGAACACAACGAGAGCGATGGAAATCGATCGGAATTTCATGATGGAAGGATACCGCGCGTGGCAGAATGTCTCCATGGCGCGCGGATGGGAGAGCAAGTCCGTGGAGTCGCAGCAGAGCGAGAGCGTCGCGGCGGGGAGCACCCGCAAGCTGACGCCGCAGGAGCGCGAGCGCGAGCAGAAACGCGAGAGCCTGCAGTTGTCGCGGAAGCGCGTCGTGCACGATCTCGAAAATGCGAAGACCGAGGTGCATCGCGCGGCGCTGGAGAATGCGTTGAAGTTTCTCGATGAAGAGCTCGCGAAACTGTGACTGGTTGCTAGTAGCTAGTTGCTTGTGGGTTCTCGCGAAACACCACAAGCAACCAGCAACCAATCACTAGCAGCATCATTTCTGGGCCACGATCGCGTCCGGCACGTCGTTGTGCACCGGCTTGATCGTGCGCAGATATGCGTACACCGATTTCAGGTCCTCGTCCGTCATCTTCCGGTAGTTGAACCACGGCATCGGCGGGAGGATCGGGCGCGACACGCCCCAGTGGCGTCCCGTGCGGATCGTCTTGATGAACATCTCCTCGCTCCAGATACCGATGCCGGTGACCTGATCCGGCGTGAGATTGCGCGCGTAGCTCACGCCCCACGGACCGGCGAACGCCGTGTTCGTGACCGCGCCGCTCCACAGCCACGGCCCCTTCGGCGACGGCGCCTCGGGCATGACCACATG
>DATELS010000744.1:0-3375 GCA_035276365.1 Thermoanaerobaculia bacterium | reverse complement strand
CAGCCGGCGGGACGCCGGCGGTCCGCATCCCCATGAACGTAGCCAACGAGCTCGCCGCAAAACCCGGCGACAAAGTCCTGTTGCACCTCACCCGCTCCGGCGGCGATGCCTTCGACCTCCCGGTGACAATCGCGGAGATCGCGCGCCAAACACGTTTCTCGCGCTGCTACGCCCCGTTGGAACTGATGCGACGCATCCGCGACTGGCAAGAGCGCAAAACCAACACCGCCTACGACGTCACGTACGTCTACGCCCGCGACATCAACGACGTCTCCACAATCAGAGAGGCATTGGAAAAGCGCGGCTACCGCACCGCCTCCATCCTCGACTCCGTCAAGCGCTATCGCCAGATCATGCTCGTCGCCGGCGTCGTCCTCACCTCCCTCGGACTCATCGCGCTGTTCACCGGCTCGGTCAGCATCTTCAACGCCGCTTATGCCGCGGTCCTGCGTCGCATGCGCGAGTTCGCGATCTACAAAACGTACGGCGCGACGCGGCGCATGATCATCGCCATCGTGCTCACCGAGGCGGGCATCACCGCGATCGTGTCGGCGATCGTCGGATTCGCGGCGGGCGGCGGTGTGTGCATGCTGCTGCAGCGACTCGTGCGCGCGGAAGTCGACTCCGTCCTCTTCCCCATCGAGTGGTGGCTGCCGCTGGCGGCGTTCGCCGTCGCATGCATCGCGTCGCTCGCGGCGAGCATCCTCCCCGCGTTGCGCGCGGCGCGGCTCAGTCCCACGGAGGCGTTGCGTGCGTAGGCTCTATCTCCTCTGCGCGATCGTCGCCGCGGTGATCGTCTTCTTCGCCAACGACGCCATCAACACCTTCCTCGGCGAGAGCTCCACGTTCGGCGCGATTCTCCTCTTCGCCATCCTCCCGCTCGCCGCGATTCTCACGCGTCCCGTCGTCGTCGCCGCGCAGCGCGGACGCGAACAGCGCGCGATCGGCATCGTCTATGCGCTGCGCTCGTTCCGCATCGGCTTCTTCCTGCGTTCCATCGCGTGGTGGCTGCTCTTCAGCGCCATCGTCGTCGCCGCGATCGCGTTTCTCTATCGCGAGGCCGAGATGCAGGCCGCAGCCGGCGTGTCGAACTGGTGGTATCTCGTCAACCTCTTCGTGCTTCTCCTGCATCTCGTGCCGGGACAATTCCGATTGCCGCCCGCGCCGCCGGTGACGATCGTCGTCGCCGGTCCGCGCAACGCCGGCAAGTCGACGTTCATCGGCCTCCTGCCGCTCGACGAGCTGCCGCGCGACTGGACGGTCATGCCCTCCGATCCCGCGCGCCGCCTCCTCCTCAACCTGCACGCGCGCGCGAAGGGCGACACGGAGATCGACATCGACATGGGCACGCCGCGCCTCACGTTCCTGCGGCCGCGCGTGTGGTCAAAGTACGTCGGCACGCGTCCGCTGCCCGTCGATTTCGTCGAGGCCACGCAGTTGCGCGGCGAGCTGCCGAAACGCGCCGGCGTCGCAGTGATCCTTCCCGCGAATGGCAGCATCACCGCCGAGCTGCAAAAGCAGCTTCGTGAAAAAATCAACGCGCCCGTCGCAGTGATTCTCACGAAGAGCGATCTCGCGCCGGATGTCGAGTTTCCGCCCGACGCCGCCGCGCTGCTCGACGCGCGTTGCCGCAAGTGGAAGGCGTTCACCGCCAGCGATCGCGGTGGCGAGCCGTCCGAGCTCGAGGGATTTTCGCCGCGCGGCTACATGGCCGCCGCTTTGTGGTTGCTGGGAGGGATTCGATGATCACGATGATGGGCGCCCGCCACTCGGGCAAGACGTCGTTCCTCGTCGCGCTGTACTACGAGATCATGGAGCGGCAGGACGCGAACAACGTCTGGTCGATGGAGGCGCTCAACGACCGCGCGCGCCAGCTCGTCCTCGAAGGCTACGAGCGCTTCACGAACGGCGAGTTCCCGCAACCCACCGAGCCGCAGATCGGACAGGCCATCGAGCCGCTGCGCTATCGCCTGACGCGTCCGGTCGAGGGAATGAGGAATCGTTTCTGGCGCGGCGGCATGAGCAACGACGCGATCGACCTCGACATGCTCGATCCCGCGGGCGAGTACTTTTCCACGCCCGAGCTCCTGCTCGCGCAGAATCAGGAGGCGGCGACGTTTCGCGAGTCGCTCATCAACAGCACGGGCATCCTCTGCATCATCGATCCCGATCGCGCGGACGGCAACGACTACTTCCCGCTCCTCTTCAAGAACTTCACGCAGCTCTCGACGCTCATGAACGGCGACGGCGGCGGACGCATCGACGTGCCGGTCGCGATCTGTCTCGCCAAGGCGGATCAGCATCTCGCCGCCTTCGACGATCCGCGCGAGTACGTGCGCAAGCTGATGGGCCGCGCCGCGTTCAGCGTGCTGCTCACGTACTGCGGCGCGTCGAAGTTTTTCGCGACGTCCGCGGTCGGGCGCGACAACGTCGAGCGCAACGCCGATGGCACGTATCGCCCGAAAGGCGAGCCGAAGCCGGAGAACGTGCTCGCTCCCGTCGACTGGCTTCTCGAAAATCAGCCATGATGATGTGCGGCCATTCATGATCGGACATCGTCTGACCTGGGGAATCCCGATCGAGACCGGCGGCTGGCAAGTCGTCGCGAACAGCCTCCCCTCGCTCGGCGCCGAAGAGCTGAACGCGCTGATGTCGATGACGAATGTCGGCACGGTCGACGAGCGCGGATTCACCGACGGCTACGGCTACTTCGGCGAGTTCCACGCGGACGGCGCGGCGTGGGCGGTGTTCGCGCATCTCTATCGCAGCCGCAAGCCGGTCTTCACGGGACGCCACTTCGTGCAGCGCGACGTGTGCCTCGCACCGGTCTCCGAGTTCCGCGCAATGAACAACGACGCACAGCCGTTCTTCGAAGTCGTTCCCGAGCCGCGCGTGTTCGGCACGGTCGAGACGGCGACCGCGCGTTGGGACGCCGAGCCGCGCGCGCAACCGAGCGAGCCGCGACTCGCGCGACTGGAGTCGCTGCCGAAAGAGTTTCTGCGCGACGTGCTGCTCGCGTTTCTCCAGCCGCATCCGACGATCATCGTGTGGCAATCGCCCGACGCGTCGCTGCTCACGTCGCTGCTGCTGTTGTTCCCCAAAGTCGTGCGGCAGCGACTCACCTTCTGCACCGCGGTCGGCGACGTCGGCGCGGCGCAGGTGCGCATCAAATGCATCCCCGCGTTCAAGCCCGATCCGACGAGCGCGATCGTCGACTTCGATCGCAAGCTCTTTCGCCAGCCGCTCGTCGCTGTCGAGTCGATGCTGCCGGCGCAACTCGTGAGCGCATGGCAGAGTGGTCGCCTCGCCGAGCTGCACGCGTATCTCGACGACGCCGTGCAATGGCCGGGCGAGCAGCCGTTCACGCGCTGGTTG
>DATELS010000743.1:0-10577 GCA_035276365.1 Thermoanaerobaculia bacterium | reverse complement strand
TGCTCGATCATCGCCGCGATGCGAAGGCCGAGGCGGGTCATGGCGCGCCGGAAGAAGATGCGGTCGGGCTTCGCGCTCGTGCGCGCGATCACTTTGCCGCGCGACTGCAGCGTCGCGTGCAGCGTCGGTTGTCGCGTGACGAACTCCCACAAGCCGTCGTGATCGATCGTCCACACTTCCGCGTCATCCGACGCGAACGGTGCAAGCGCGAGAACGACCTCGGGATCCTGATCGCACCCGACGAGTTGATGGTGCTCGCGGATAAAGGCGCGCACGCGGTCGAGCCACGCGGGCTCACGTTCGCCGGACACGATGCTGATGCGCACTCACCGCTGAGGCTGCAGAATGCGGACCACGAGCGCGTGGCAGACATCGTGAAAATGCTCGGCACGCTCTTCGGCTACCTCCGCGGTCTGTTGCGCACGCGCTCCTTGTTCCAGCTCGATCGCGGACTCACGCTCACTCGCCAGCATGGCGAGCTGGAGATCGGCGACCGCACTCACCTCTGGCCGCACGTCAAGATCTCGATCATCGGCACCTCAAACGAAACCGCGCGCGTGCGCATCGGACGCCGCTGCAGCATCGGCGATCGCACGCAGATTCACGCATGCCGTCTCGTCGAGATCGGCGATCGCGTGCTCATTTCGTGGGACGTCACGCTGCTCGAGAACAACTATCACGCGCAGAGCCGCGGTCCGATTCGCATCGAGGACGACGTGTGGATCGGATGTCACGCGATCGTCATGAGCGGTGTGACGATCGGTCGCGGCGCGGTCATCGCGGCGGGCGCGGTCGTGACGAAAGACGTTCCGCCGAACATGCTCGTCGGCGGCAATCCCGCGCGCGTGCTGCGCGAGATCACGCCGGAGTACCGGCGTGATCACGGGATGCTGCCGTTACGCGATCAGTGACGCACGGAGCGCGAGCGCGAGGCCGTCGTCGCCGCGGGCGTCGTCACGTTGAGCGGCGCGCTCTTCGCGGAGATGTTGCCCGCCGCGTCCATCGCCGCGATCTGGTAGCTGTACGACGTCGACGGCGAGACCCAGCGATCGACGTAGTCCGTGTCCGTCACGTTGCCGACGCGCACGCCGTTGCGATAGATGACGTACGACTTCACGCCGATGTTGTCCGTCGCGGCGCGCCAGCGCACGTCGACGAGCGTCGACGACGTCGAGGCCGCGAGCAGGCGATCCGGAACCGTCGGCGCCTGCGCGTCGACCTGGCTCTCCGTCGACGCGTGCGCGAGGCTGTACTCGTGGGCGCCGAGGTCGACGCCGAGGGAGCGGGAGTTGCCGAAGTAGTCGGTGGAGGCGATCGAGAGGAGGTCGATGCCCGCCTCGATCGCGCGAGAGCCGCCGAGGAGCTTGTAGTCTTCCGCGCGGAAGCCGCCCGGGTTCACGAACTGCGGATCGCCGATCACGTCGCCCGCGCCCGTCGCCGCGCCCGCGCTGCCGCCGTACCAGTTGTTCGAGCGGTACGTCACACCCGCGCCCGCGACGTTGACCATCATGCGGCCGCCGACCTGGTGGAAGATGTTGTTCTCGACGAAGCTGTTGAAGTGCGCGTCGGCGTCGATCCACAGCGCGCCGTACGTGTTGTTGTAGAACGTGTTGTTCGCGAGCGTCACGTTCTTCAGACCGCCGCCGAGATCGTAGGCGCCGTAATAGAAGCCCCACTTCATCTTCAGGACGATGTTGTTCGTGATCGTCAGGTTGTTGATCGGCTTCGTCGTGCTGTACGACTCGTTGGCGAGGCCGATGCCCGACGCCGGCTCGCCGTCGCGGTAGAAGCGCGTGTCGCCGGTGTTGTAGACGAGGTTGCGGTCGACGACGATCGACTGCGCGTTGTCGAGGTAGATGCCGACGCTGAAGTTGTCGAACACCTCATTGCCGCGCGCGAGGCCGCCGGTGGCGACGATGAAGTCGATGCCTTCGCCCCAGTTGCGGTAGACCTTGTTGTTCGTGATCGTGGCGTTGTTCGTGTTGCCGACCGACAGCGCCTGCGGCCAGCCGCCGTTCGGGAACGTGTGGTTCTTGTTGTTCTGGCCGTTGTCGTAGACCTCGTTGCCGTCGATCGTGAGGTCGGTCGAGTTCGCGCCGAAGTAGATGCCGTTCGTCCACGAGCCGTGGATCTTGTTGTTCAGGACGCGCGTGAACTTCGCGGGATAGCCGCAGACGCCGATCTTCGTCGCGTTGCGCACGTCGAAGCCGACGAAGTCGACGTACTCCGCGTTGTAGAAGAGGACGAGGTTCGTGTCGGGCGCGGTGCCGGTGCCGTCGATGATCGCGGTCTCTCCGGCGTAGGAGCGGAAGATGATGCGCGCGGCAGAGGTGCCCTTCGAGGAGATCGAGACCGGACCGGTGTAGGTTCCGCCGCGCACTTCGACGACGTCGCCTGCGACCACGCGCGTCGCTGCCTTGTTGATTGTGCGGAAGGGAGCCGCGAGCGTACCCGGGTTGGCATCATTTCCGCTCGTAGCCACGTAGAAAGTCGCCGCATGAGCGCTTCCGGTGAGGATGGAGAAGAAGACGGCGGCAACGACGGACAGCTTCGCGATTCGCATCAGGGTCCTCCGGCTGCGATCACGCTTGCCGGACGACCTGAATGCTTCTTCAGGCGACTATCAAAGACTGCGACCCCCGACCATTCGGGGAACCACGCCGTCTTCGATCACGTTCGGGAACCCAGCCATCTGAAGACTTCTCAGACCCGTAGGCTTTGCGCCCCTCCGTCGCCGGAGGTTTGCCTTTCTCGTGTGACCGCGAATTGTTATTGCACGTAACAAAGCCTACGTGCTCGAATTCCGAAACTCAGCTTAAGTTGTTGAGCCGTATGACGAACTCTACCGCTTGGCCGCGTTCCTTTGTCTGCGAATAATAATATGAATCCGCGTTTCGAGCGTGAGGAAAATCACGGCGCCCCCAACGAAAGGATGATCCGCGACCAGATCATCGCCCGCGGCGTCCGTGATCCGCGCGTCCTCGACGCCATACGCGCGGTCCCGCGCGAGCGCTTCGTGCCCCCGAATCTCCGCTCCTCTGCGTACGAAGACACGCCTCTCCCCATCGGCCGCGGCCAGACGATCTCGCAGCCGTACATCGTCGCGTGCATGACGGAGGCGCTGCAGCTCACGGGCGATGAAAAGGTGCTGGAGATCGGAACGGGATCGGGCTATCAGACCGCGATCCTCGCGCACCTCGCGCGCATCGTGTACAGCGCGGAGCTCGAGCCCGATCTCGCCGCCGCCGCGCGCGAAGTCCTCGCCGGCCTCTCCCTCACCAACGTCATCCTCGGCACCGGCAACGGCGTGGAGCTCTTCCGCGAGCACGCCCCGTTCGACGCCATCCTCTCCGCCGCCGCCCCCGAGCACCTGCCCGAAGAGCTGATCGACCAACTCGCCGAAGGCGGCCGCGCCATCCTCCCCGTCGGCCCCGCGGACTTTCAACACCTGTGGCTGATCGAGCGCGCGGGCGGGCGGGTGGTGCGGAGGAGGATGGAGGCGGTGAGGTTTGTGCCGTTGAGATAGTCGCAAAGTCTCAAAGTCGCAAAGTCTCAAAGGAGAACACGTCTCGCGTAGCGCGTTCTCCTTTGAGACTTTGCGACTTGAAGACTTTGCGACTACCCAAAGTAATGACACCGCGAAGTACAAGTCTCCTCAATGGTGACGCGGTGCAAGTTCGGAACGACGCCAACGAGCTCCCGCCAAATCCACATCGCCAGGATCTCCGAGGTGGGGTTTTCGAGGCCGGGGATCTCGTTGAGGAGGTAGTGATCGAGGCGCGCGATGATCGGATCGACGGCGCGTTTGAGATCCGCGAAGTCGACCACCCAGCCCAGCTTCGGATCGACCTTCCCGCGCACCGCGACTTCTCCCCGGAACGAATGCCCGTGGATGCGGCGGCACTTGTGCCCTTCCGGAACGTTGGGCAGGTAGTGCGCCGCTTCGAAACGGAAGTCCTTCACCACTTCGAGGAGGTCGGACACGCGGCGAAGTCTATCCGATAGACTACTGGCCATTCTTTTGCTCACGGAGGTATTTCATGAGCAACTTCACCGCAACCGAGGCGGACCGTTCCCTCGGGACCATCATCAAGGATTTGACGGCCGATCTCTCCATGCTCTTCCGGAGCGAGATCGCGCTGCTCAAGCTCGAGCTCAAAGACGCCGGCGCGAAGCTCGGCGGCGGCGCGGCGTTCCTCGCGGGCGCGTTGTTCCTCGCGCTCATCGGTCTCGCGTTCCTCTTCGTCACCATTACCCTCGGCCTCGTCGCCCTCGGCGTGCCGGCGTGGCTCTCCGCGCTCATCGTCACGCTCGTCCTCTTCGGCGCGGCCGCGTTCCTCGGCGTGATGGGCAAGAAGAAACTCGCGGGCGTCAACTTCGTCCCGACCGAATCCATCGAGCACATCAAGACGGACATCGACACGCTCAAAGCCGACATGGCGCGCGTGAAAAGCAGGTAAGGGAGAACGCCATGGCGGAGACGACGGAGAAAGACCACATCGAACGCGCGATCGTGCGCGCGCGGGACGGCGTCGGCGATCGCATCGACGAGCTGGATCGCAAGCTGCGCACGGACTTCGATCCGAAGACGCTCGCGCGCAGCTACGCCCCGCATCTCATCGCCGGCGGCGCGGTCCTCGGCGTCGTCGTGGGATTTGGACTGCCGAAGGTGTTGCGCAAGCTGATCAAGATCGGCGTGCCGCTGGCGATTCTGGCGGTGACGGTGAAGAACGCGCGCGAGTCCGATCGGCTCATTGGATTGTCGTAACGAATATTTTCGAGACGGTCCTTGCGTTCGTGTGACCTCGATGCTAATGTATTAGCACGATGTCAACACATCAACAGCCACAGGAGCTCGGCACCCTCGGCCGCCGCGAACGCCAGATCATGGAGATCGTGCACCGGCGCGCGCGCGTCACGGCCGCGGAGGTGCGCGAAGAGCTGCCCGATCCGCCGACGTACTCCGCGGTGCGCGGCATGCTGCGCCTGCTCGAGGAGAAGGGCTTCATCCGCCACGAGTGGGACGGCCCGCGCTACGTCTACCTGCCGACCGCGGATCCGGAACACGTGCGCCGTTCCGCCGTACAACATCTTCTGCAGACGTTCTTCAGCAACTCGATCGAGTCGGCGGTCGCGGCGATGCTCGGCGACGCGGAGAAGCCGCCGACGGACGATGAGCTGAAGCGCCTGCGCAAACTGATCGACGACGCCCGGAGAGAACGCAAATGACGAGTCTCGCGGTTTTGTTCGTAGCCAAGCTCACGGTCGTTCTTCTCTCCGGCGCGGCGATCACGATGCTGCTGCGCTCGCGCTCCGCATCGACGCGCCATCTCGCCTGGGCCGTGACGATCGCGTGCTCGATCGTGCTCGCGCTGGCGATCCGCACCGCGCCGCGCGTCGTGTTCGAAGTGCCGGCATGGGCGCCCGCGCCGCAAGCCGCGCCAGAACCCGAAACGACCAACGTCGTGACGAAGATGGAGCAATTCCCCGTCACCGTCTCCCCGCAAGCGGGGAAAGCGCAGGGGGAGGGGCCGAGTCCTCTGCTCCTGCTCTACCTCGCCGGAATCGCAGTGGTGCTCACGTGGCTCACCACTGGCCACGTCAAACTCGCGAAGATCCTCCGCAACGCCACGCCCGCAAATGACGCGCACTGGTCGAAGCTCCTCGACGATGCCACGCAGGAGATGGACGTCACCCGCAACGTGCGCATGCTCTTCAGCCGCGACACGGCCGCTCCCTTCACCTCCGGCGCGCTGCGTCCGGTGATCGTGCTCCCGCAACACGCGAGCGCGTGGCCGCACGAACGCCGCCGCGCCGCGGTGCTGCACGAAGTCGCGCACATCAAGCGCAACGACTATCTCGTCCATCTCCTCGCCGGCGTGGCGAAGGCGCTCTACTGGTTCCATCCCGCGATGTGGCTCGCCGTGCGCGCGCTGCGCCGCGAGAGCGAGCAGGCCACGGACGATCTCGTGATCGCGCGCGGCATGATCGCGCCCGACTACGCGGCGCAGCTCCTCGAGGTCGCGTCGTCCGCGAGCGCGCCGCATTTCGCGAGCGCCGCCGCGGTGGGCATGGCCTGTCCGTCGAATCTCGAGCGTCGCGTGACCGCGCTGCTCGACGAGACGCGTCCGCGCGGCGTCTTCTCCGCGCGCAAGTCGGCGTGGGCGATTCTCACCGCCGCTGCGCTCATCGTCCCGTTCGCGGGCGCGGAGCCGCAGACGTCGTCGCGCACCCGCATCGTCGTGCGTCACGCGAACGGCGACACGATCACGATCTTCGCAGACGACGATGACGATGCGCCGGCGATCCCCGCGGTTCCGCCGATGCCCGCGATGCCCGCCGTCCCGCCGGTTCCGTCGCATGCTTCGATGCCCGTGCCGCCGGCGATGCCCGCGGCGCCGCACGTCGAGATGATGCCGGCCATGCCCCCGCAACCGGCGATGCCGCAGGCTCTCGCGATGCCTCCGGCGATGCCGCCGCAACCTGCGATGCCGTCGATGCCGGCCATGGCCCCGATGCCCGCGATGCCGCCCGTGCCCGCGTACAGCGAGGACGTCGAAGTGATTCACGCCGCCGACGCGCCGAAGAACGCGCAGGGCGTCATCGAGATCACGAAAGACGGCGGCCAGACGCTGCTCGATGAGGCGCCGCACGGCGCGATCATCACGAGCGGTGGCGGTCGCGTCGAGATCGGCCGCTCCGGCGGCGACGTCCACATCACCACCGGCGGCGGCCGCATCCGCCTCGGACCCGTCAACGGCTCCGTGCGCGCGAGCACCGGCGCGGGTCGCATCGACATCGTGCTCACCGACACCGATGGCAGCGTGAACGTCACGACCGGACACGGCGCCGTCGTCATCGATCTGCCCGCGGGCTACGACGGCCGCTTCGATCTCGAGACCGCGTACACCGATGGCAACGACGAGGCGCAGATTCGCAGCGCGTGGGACCTGCAGCACGATCCCGTCACCGACTGGGACGCGCATCAGGGCACGCCGCGCAAGTACGTGCGCGCGCACGGCAGCGTGGGCAGCGGACGCGGACTCATTCGCATCCGCGCCGTCAACGGCGACGTCGTCATCCGCCGCAACTGAGAGACACGCACATGCGCAAACTCGCGGTTCTTCTCCTCGCGACCCTCGTCGCGCCGCTCGGACTCCGCGCGGCCGATGATCCACTGGAAGGCTTCTGGCTCTACGCGACCAGCGCCGACACCGGCGCGCGCGGCGAGCTCACGCTCAAGCGCGACGGCTCGACGTGGCACGCCTCGATCGCCGGCATCGACGTCGACTTTCCCGTCAACGATCGCAACGTCGCATTCGCGGTTCCTGCGAATCGCGGCAAGCTCCGCGCGCAACTCTCGCGCGACGAGCGCACGATCGACGGCTACTGGCTTCGCCCCACCGGCGCGGTGCAGGCGTTCGCGTCACCGCTCACGCTGCGTCGCACGAGCGCATCGACGTGGAAGGGCGACGTCCGTCCGATGGTCGATCGCTTCACGTTGTACCTGCACATCTTCCGCGGCCAAGACGGCACTCTGCTGGCCGCGTTCCGCAATCCCGAGCAGCACTCGCACGGTCCGGCGAATCAGTTGCGCGTCACGCGCGACGGCAACGCCGTGCAGTTTCGTTCGGACGACGCCGTCGTGAACGCGACGTTCCTCCAGTCGCCCGATCGACTGCACATGCGCTGGGACGATCTCGGCCGCGAGATCGATCTCGTCCGCCGCTCACCCGCCGACGTCGTCGCATTCTTTCCGCGTCCGCCCGGCGCGGCGCGCTACACCTACCAACGCCCGCCCATGCTCAACGACGGCTGGACGACCGCGCGCGCGAGCGACGTCGGCATCGACGAAGACGCGGTGAGGACGGTCGTGCGCAAAGTCGCGGAGTCCGATCCGTCGATCCGCCGCGCGTCGCTCATCCACTCCTTCCTCGTCGCGCGTCACGGCAAGCTCGCCGTCGAGGAGTACTTCTTCGGCTACACGCGCGACATCCCGCACGACATGCGCTCCGCGGGCAAGACCTTCGCCGCGGTGCTCATGGGAACCGCGAAGCATCGCGGCATCGACATCGATCCCGACACGAAGATCGTCGACGCGATGAAGTCGCTCGCGCCCTTCGCCAACAATGACGAGCGCAAGTCCCGCGTCACCCTCGGCCAGCTCATGACGCACAGCGCCGGCCTCGCCTGCGACGACAACAGCGACACCTCGCCCGGCAACGAGGGCACGATGCAGACGCAGACCGCGCAGCCGGACTGGTGGAAGTACACGCTCGATCTGCCGATGGCGTTCGAGCCCGGAACGCACTACGCGTACTGCTCGGCGAACATCAATCTCGTCGGCGGCGCGATCGCGAAGTCGACCGCGACGTGGCTGCCCGAGTGGTTCGACCGCACGCTCGCCACGCCGATGCAGTTCGGCGAGTGGCACTGGAACCTCATGCCCACGGACGAAGGCTACCTCGGCGGCGGCGCGTATCTTCTGCCGCGCGACCTCCTGAAGATCGGACAGCTCTTCCTCGACGGCGGCGTGTGGCACGGCAAGCGGCTCATCGATACGGAGTGGGTGACGCGCTCGACGTCGCCGCACTTCCACATCTCGCCCGCGACGACTGGACTGAGCCCCGAAGACTTCTCGAACAGCTACGGCGAAGGCGACGACGGCTTCGCCTGGCACCTTGGCACCATGAAGTCCGGCGACCAGTCGTATCGCACGTACGCCGCGACCGGCAACGGCGGCCAGGTGCTCATCGTCGTCCCGGACCTCGACATGGCCGTCGTCTTCACCGGCGGCAACTACATGCAGGGCGGCATCTGGGGACGCTGGGGCGGAGAGCTCGTCGGCACGGGACTCATCCCGACGATGCGTCGCTGACGATCTCATTTCGCGCGCACGAATCGCGCGCCGGGGAGCGCGCGAATCCAGCCTCCGAGCTCGAGCTGCAGCAGCGACTCGGCGACTTTCGACGACGTGCACTGAAGCTGCGATGCGACGGCGTCGATGTGCAGCGCGTCCTCGCGACTGAGCACCGCGAGGACCTCGCGCAGCGGCGACTCCGGCTCCGCCTCCTGCGCGATCTTCGCGGGGCGCAGATGCTCCGGCAGCTCGTCGAAGATGTCGTTCGCGTCATGCACGAGCTTCGCGCCGTATTGCACGAGTCGGTGCGCGCCCTCCGAGCCCGCGGAGAAGATCGAGCCCGGAACCGCGAACACTTCGCGACCCTGTTCCGCGGCCATGCGTGCGGTGATGAGCGAGCCGCTGCGGCACGTCGCCTCGACGATCACCGTTCCATGCGCGAGTCCGGAGATCACGCGGTTGCGAATCGGAAAGTGCTCCGGCTTCGGCGGCGTGCCGGGAGGAAACTCGGAGACGATCAGTCCCTCTTTCTCGATGCGGCGGAAGAGACGCGCGTTCGATCGCGGATACAGAACGTCGATGCCGGTGCCGAGGACGGCGATCGTTTTGCCGTGCGCATCGAGGGCGGCGTGATGCGCGGCCGCGTCGATCCCGCGCGCGAGTCCGGAGACGATCGCGAGGCCCGCGGGCGCGAGCGCACGCGCGAGATGCTGCGCCGCATTCACTCCGTACGGCGATGCGCGTCGCGAGCCGACGATCGCGATCGCGGGACGCGCGAGCAGCGACACGTCGCCAAGAAAATGCAGCACGAGCGGAGGATCGATGATCTCGCGGAGCAGCGCGGAGTACTCCGCGTCGAACAGCGTCACCACGCGCGTGCGCAGCTCCGCGACGCGGTTCCGCCTTTCGTTTGTTAACGGATTCCTGACTTCCTCCGCCTGCTCCGGCGTTAGGCTCAGAAGCCCTTGCAACACTGCACAACTCGCGTTGCGCACCTCGGCCAGCGGGTCGAAATACTCGAGCAGCAGCCGGGTGCGCGCCGGAGTGACGTACGGAAGAAGAGAGAGGGCGATGACGAAATCGCGGTCGGGATGGTCGTTCATGCATCTTCGGTGTGCCGGGAGGCAACGATGCGCGAACGGTTGACGGCGAAGCCGCAGCCGGTGGGAACCCGCGAAGTATACTCTCGCCGTTGGTGTGAGGAGGAGAGATGAAGCGGGCGTTCGTCACCTCTGGGATCGTCATCGCCACCTTGCTGCTCATCGTCGCCGGCTGCGGATCGAGCGGCGACCTCTCCCGCGCCGAGACGCAACGCCAGTTCGGCGTGCGCATGGCGAAGATGAATCTGTGGCGCGAAGCGATGTTCCGCTTCCAGCGCGCCGTGCAGATCCAACCCGACAACGCGATGGCGCACAGCAACCTCGCGGTCGCGTACGAGGCCAACGGCGACTTCGACGGCGCCCTCCGCGAGTACCGCGAGGCCATGCGGCTGGATCGCTCGAATTCGTACATTCAGAAGAACTACAGCCGCTTCGTCGAGTTCACGCAGCGCAGCAAGAAGCGCGCGGTCGCCGCCGCCGCGGCCACGACGACCGCCGCGCCGAAGCCGATCGCGCCCGCCGCTGACGCGTCGAGCCAGACGCCGCCGCCGACCACCACCGACATCACGACGACGAATCCCCCCGACGGAGGCTCGCGATGAAACGCGCCGCTCTCG
>DATELS010000742.1:0-5975 GCA_035276365.1 Thermoanaerobaculia bacterium | reverse complement strand
GTCGAGAAGATGCGCGCCGCGGGACTCGCGCGCGGTGGCTCGGTCGAGAACGCGGTCGTCCTCGACGATCGCGGCGTCGTGAACGGGCCGCTGCGCTTCAAGGACGAGTTCGTGCGCCACAAGATTCTCGACCTCGTCGGCGACCTCGCGCTGATCGGACGTCCGATCGTCGGCGAGATCACGGCGACGAAGGCGGGACACGCGCTGCACTCGCGCTTCGTCGAGCAGATCCTGCGCGTTGCCGCGGCGCAGCAGCAGGACGAGATCCGCGTCGGAGCCGCGCAGACTGCCGCTTTGGCGTAGCGTGTGGTAAAAAAGCCACACTGTGCTCCGATTCGCCCTCGCGGCGTGCGTTCTCCTCTCGGCAGCGGCCTTCGCTGACGCGCCGAACGCGTCGATCGAGAACCTGAGCGCGACCGCGTCGAACCGCAAAGTCTCGGTCCGTTTCTCGCTCGCGAACGTCTTCACGAGCGAGCTCGTCGAGGCGCTGCAGAGCGGACTGCCGACGAGCTTCACGTACGAGGTCGAGATCTTTCGCGACCGTCCGAACTGGTTCGACGACGGCATCGCCGCCGCGCGCATCGAAGTGATCTGCACGTTCAACTCGGTGACGCGTGAGTACCTCCTCAACTATCGGCGCGATCGTCATCTCGTGCGCTCCGAGTCCTTCAACGATCTCGCCGCGCTCGAACATGCGATGACGACGATCGACGAGCCGGAGCTCTTCGACATCGACGGCCGCAAGCCGCACAAGCTGAAAGTGCGCGTGAAGGCGGACCTCGAGCGCGGCTGGCTGCTCTACCTCATCCCGTGGGACGTCTCGACGCGCTGGCGTGAGACGCGCGTGAAACTGCCGGAGCAGCGATGAGCGTCCGCGATCTCATCCTCCGCTATCGCAAGGACCCGCGGTTCATCGTCTCCGTGCCGCTGGTGATCCTCGCGGCGACGAGCCTCGTCTACTACGTCACGCAGCAGGCGAAAGAGTTGACGCCGGAGGCGCTCAGCAATCGGCTGCTGCTGTTCGTGCTGTGGAACATCAACCTCCTGCTCATCATCGGCATCCTCTTCGTGCTGCTGCGCGGAGTCGTGAAGATGGTGCTGGAGCGGCAGCGCGGGATCATCGGCTCGCGCTTCCGCACGAAGCTCGTCGTGACGTATGTCGCGACGTCGCTCTTGCCGGTGATGCTGCTGTTCTTCGTCGCCACCGATCTGCTGCACGTCTCGATCGACCGCTGGTTCGCGACGCCGGTGATGACGATCCTCCGCAACAGCGAGGCGATCGCGCAGATGGCGCAGGACCAGGCCGCGGACATGGCCGGCGGAGCCGCGCGCGAGATCGCCGGAAGCCCGGACGCACGCGATCCGGTGCGCATCGACGCGCTGCTCGCGCACGTGCGCGAGTTCCACCGCATCGACATCGCCGCCGTCTATCGCGATGGCATCCTCGTCAAGGCGCAGGCGAATCCGCGCGCGCCGATTCAGGAGGTCGCCGATCCTTCGTCGCGCTTCTTCGACGAGGTGGCGCGCAAGAGACGCGCGGTGAAGATCGACGTCGTGTCGAGCGGGAAGTGGATTCGCACCGCGGTGCCGGTTTCGGGCGGACGGGAAGTCGCGGTCGCGGGCGTGTTCATCCCCGACGCGATGTCGCGCATGATCGATCAGTCGATCATCGCCCACAAAAACTTCCAGCAGTTGCACTCGCAGCGCAACACGCTGAAGGCGTCGCAGACGATGCTCTTTCTCGCGGTGACGCTGGCGATTCTCTTCGGCACGCTGTGGACGTCGATCTACGCGTCGCGCCGCATCACGATTCCGATCAAGGCACTCGCGGAGGCCACGACGACGCTCGCGGAAGGAAACGTCGGCCATCGCGTGGACGTCGCGGCGACGGACGAAGTCGGACGACTGATCGACTCGTTCAACGAGATGTCGTCACAGCTCGCGCAGCAACGGCGGCAGCTCACGGAAACGAATCGCTTCATGGTGACGGTGCTGGAGAGCGTCGCCACGGGCATCATCGCGTTCACGGACGATCTCGAGCTGCTGTCGATCAATCGCGCCGCGCTGCACATGCTGCAGCTCGAAACACCTCCCGAGCACGCGCCGCTGAACGAGCTCCTGCGCGGCGATCTCGAGCCGATGACCGGCGCGCTGCAGGAGCTGACGAGCGGCCGCGCGCGCTCGCGCGAGGTGGCGCTGATCGTCGGCGGCGAGCTCCGCTACCTCGAGCTCTCCGCCGCCCGCCTCGGCTCCGGCTCGGGGTGGGTCCTGGCGATCGAAGACTCGACACAGCTCATGCAGGCGCAGAAGCTCGCGGCGTGGAACGAGGCGGCCCGGCGCATCGCGCACGAGATCAAGAATCCGCTGACGCCGATCCAGCTCTCCGCCGAGCGCATCGCGAAGAAGTTTCGCAACGAGGACGCGGACACGAGCGAGGCGATCGAGCAGGGGACGAAGACGATCGTGGACGAGGTCGCGCAACTGAAGCGCATGGTCGACGAGTTCGCGCGTTTCGCGCGCATGCCTGCGATTCATCTGCGTCACGCGCAGCTCGCGGAGATTCTCGAACAGGCGGCGAGTCTGTATCGAAATGTGAAGCCGGGCGTGACGATCGCGGTCGATGTGGCGATGGACATCGAGTTGCTGATGGACCCGGAGCAGATCCGTCGCGCGGTCGGCAATCTGTTGAAGAACGCGGTGGAGGCGACGGAGTCGGGCGTGATCCGCGTGTCCGCGCGCCGCGCATCGCGTCGCGTGGTGATCGAAGTGGCCGACCCGGGCCGCGGCGTCCCCGACGCGGACAAGGACAAGCTTTTCCTCCCGTATTTTTCGACCAAAGGCCGTGGCACGGGCCTCGGCCTCGCCATCGTGCATCGCATCGTTCGCGATCACGACGGCCAGATTCATGTGCATGACAACTATCCGAAGGGGACGCGGTTTGAAATCGAGTTGCCGGCGTAAGGCGTGCCGATGGCGAGAATCCTGATCATCGACGATGAGCCCGCGATCCGCACGACGCTCTCCGGCATCCTGGAGGACGAGGGCCACAAGACGACGTTGTGCGGGTCGGGTGAGGAAGGACTCGCGGCGTTCGCGCGCGACGAGTTCGATCTCGTGCTGCTCGATCTGTGGCTGCCGGGCGTCGATGGACTGGCGGTGCTCGAACGTTTGCGCAGCGCGGGCGCGCCGCCGGTGATCATGATCTCCGGTCACGGCAGCGTGGACAGCGCCGTACGCGCGACGCGCCTCGGCGCGTACGACTTCATGGAGAAGCCGCTCTCGCTCGAGCGCGTGCTGCTGACCGTGAATCACGCGCTGAGCGATCGGCGGCTGCGCGAGCAGGTGCGCGATCTGCGTCGCCATCTCGCGCTCGAAGAAATCCTGATCGGCGAGAGCGAACCGATGCAGCGGCTCGAACAGCAGATGCGCAGCGCGGCGCCGTCGTCGTCGCGCGTGCTCATCACGGGCGAGAACGGGAGCGGGAAGGAGATCGTCGCGCGCAGTTTGCATCGCTTCTCGCTGCGCGCGGATCAGCCGTTCATCGACGTCAACTGCGCGGCGATCCCCGAGGAGTTGATCGAGTCGGAGTTGTTTGGACATCGGAAGGGCGCATTCACCGGCGCGATCGATGATCGCAAAGGGAAGTTCGAGCTCGCGGACGGCGGGACGCTGTTCCTCGACGAAGTCGGCGACATGAGTCTGAAGACGCAGGCGAAGGTGCTGCGCGTACTGCAGGAGCAAACGTTTCAGCGCGTCGGCGGGCAGCAGACGATCAAGGTCGATGTGCGCGTGATCGCGGCGACGAACAAGAATCTGGAGTCGGAGATCGGCGCGGGCAGCTTTCGCAGCGATCTGTACTATCGACTCGCGGTGATCCCGATCGAGGTTCCGCCGTTGCGCGCGCGCGGCAACGACATCGTGCTGATCGCGGAGCACTTTCTCCGCCGCTTCGCCGCGGAGACCGGGCAGCCGAAGAAGAAGCTGTCGTCCGGCGCGGCGTCGAAGCTGAAGGCGTATCACTGGCCCGGCAACGTGCGCGAGTTGCGCAACGTGATCGAGCGTCTGGCGATCCTCCTGCAATCCGACGCCATCGAGCCCGAGGACATTCACCTCGGCACACGCGCCGAGACAGCGGCGCCGGAGATCGCGACGAATCTGACGTTGAAGGAAGCCCGCGACGAGTTCGAGAAGCAGTACATCCTTGGCCGCCTCCGCGAGTTCGCGGGGAACGTCAGCCGGACCGCCGATGCGCTGGGCGTCGAGCGCAGCAATTTGTATCGGAAGCTGAACGCGTACGGCATCCGCGTGGAGCGGCCGTAACGGAATAGCGTTTCGCGAGGTGGCGTTAGCTGCGTTGCTTGACAGCGAACGGGTCGCTGACTAAAGTTCGCCGTCCGTAAAAAGCGCGGGAATAACTCAGTTGGTAGAGTGCAACCTTGCCAAGGTTGATGTCGCGGGTTCGAGTCCCGTTTCCCGCTCCAAACGAATGTGAATGAGGGCCGCGCAAGCGGCCCTTTTTGGTTTGTGGTCCGATGCGAATTTGGGATGACTTCGTCAGCGACTCGCGTGGCGTGCTGAGTTGGAATGTCGGCAGGCAAGGCGCCGGCCTCACCGTGTTCGAGATACCAAGCAGCACTTTCGATAGCTGCTTCGACGTGCCGTACCAGCGAAAAGGAATCAGCGACATTCGAAAGCGAATCGGTGAGCAGCATCGTGACGTGCTCGAGGACATTGCGCGCGCAGCGCTTGCAGAGGGAGCGGTAACGAGAGTCAACCGAGTGGGGATGGATGATCCGCGGTATGCGATCGATGATTCGACGTTTCGTCGCCTCGCAGCCGAACGCGGTTTTGATTGGCGCGCGTGATCCGCGTTCATCAACTCTTGATCGTGCTGAGGAGATTGGCGCTGATGGACTCACGCTCGCTCGATGCCGTACGACGCGCTGGCGAAGCGGGCTACTTCTGGATTCGATACGGATCGTGTGGGTTCGACAACTACATGTGGGACATCACGCAAATCGGCAAGATCTATCGACATGAACCACGTCGACCCGCCGTCCGGCACTGACTTGTCGCTTCCACAAGTCGCTTCGTCCTGCTTTGGAAACACTCCCGCCCTCCCTCCTTCTCTAAATAACATCATCACGAAAAAACTAACTCGTTCTCGCGTTTGAGCTTCATCGCACGGCATGGCGCACGTGCACTGCGGCGCACGATCTGCTCTTGGTGGACGCCAGGAGGCTTCAGATGAAACGAGCAATGGCAGTGATGATGGTGCTGTTCGCGAGCGGATGCGCGAGCACGTATGTCTCGACCGACACGAGTCTCAGCGGCGGCTACAGCGAGATCCGGCTCGCGCCCGATGCGTGGCGCGTCGTGTTCGAAGGCAACGGCTTCACCGAGCGCGCGGTCGCCGAGAAGTTCCTGCTGCGTCGCGCCGCGGAGTTGTCGCTCGAGCAGGGCAAGCGTTGGTTCGTCCTCGAGCGCCACGACCAGTGGATGCGCCAGAAGTTCACGGAGTCGGGCGTGATCACGTCGCCGGTGAATGAAGCGGTCGTCGTCGCGCTCGATGCGAACGACGGACACGCGTTCGACGCGGCGAAGATCATCGCCGAGACCGATCAGGACGCGGGCGGCAGGCTGTCCGAGGCGGCGAAGAAGACGCTCGCCAGCTTGTGAACGAGGAGTGAGGCCGCCGGCGCGAAAGAACGTCGGCGGCCCGAATCCGTTACTGCTGCGGTTGTGTTTCCGGCGGTGGCGCGTACGCGGGCGACGTCGGCGCTTCCGGCATGCGCGCGAACTCGCGCTGCTTCTTCGCCTTCACCGGCAGCACCGCGGCCGCGGCGAGCGCGCGCGGCACGGCAGTTACGGCGCGTGCCTGCGTCGTCAGGCGCTCATCGCGTTCGCGTTGCGCGCGGCGCGACGTCACCGCGGACTTGATCGCGAAGCGTCGCTGACCGATTGCGTCGCGGCCT
>DATELS010000741.1:0-3091 GCA_035276365.1 Thermoanaerobaculia bacterium | reverse complement strand
ATTCGAAGCCGTCGATCGTCTCCGCCTTCACCTCGCCGCCGAGCGCGGCCTGGGTCATGCTGATCGTCTCTTCCGAATGGATGTCGTATTCGCGGCGCTGGAACTTCGCGTGCTCGCGCACGCTGATGAAGACGTAGAGATCGCCCGCGCCGCCGCCGTTGAATCCCGACTCGCCCTCGCCCGCGACGCGCAGCCGCGATCCGTCGTCGACGCCCGCCGGAATCTTGACCGAGATCTGTTTCTCTTCGCGCAGCCGTCCCGCGCCGTTGCACGTCGCGCACGGATCCTTGATCACCTTGCCCGCGCCGCCGCACTGCGGACACGTCCGCGCGACCGCGAAGAATCCCTGCGAGTAGCGGATCTGTCCGCGTCCGCCGCAGCCGGTGCACGTGACGGGCTGCGTTCCCGGACGCGCGCCGGAGCCGCTGCACGTCGCGCACGTGATCGCGCGCGGCACATCGAGCGTGATCTCTTTCCCCCACACCGCGTCCATGAAGTCGAGCTGGAGGTCGAAGCGCAGATCGTTGCCGCGCGCGGGGCGATTCGTGCGGCGTCCGCGCGTGCCGAAGAAGTCGCCGAAGCCGAAGAGATCGCCGAGGATGTCGCCGAAGTCGGCGAATTGATTGGGATCGAAGCCGCCCATCCCGCCCATGCCCTGGTGGCCGAAGCGGTCGTAGCGCGCGCGCTTCTCTTCGTCGGAGAGCACGCCGTACGCTTCCGCGGCTTCCTTGAACTTCTCCTCCGCGTCCTTGTCGCCCGGATTTTTGTCGGGGTGATATTTGACCGCGAGGCGGCGATACGACTTCTTGATGTCGTCGATGCTCGCCGTCCGCTGGACGCCGAGCACTTCGTAGTAATCACGTTTTTCGGTGGTGGCCATAGATGGGAACTACTCGGACGACGTCATCTTCATCGGGTTGTAGAGCATCACGCCGGTGAGGATGCGGGACGCGCCCTGCAGTTCATAGATCGCGTCCATGATTTTCTGTTTGTCCTCGGCACCCACGACCTCGCGCGCGCGATTGATCAGCAACTGCACGCGGTCGCGCTCCTCTTCCTTGAGGAGCTTGCCGAACTCTTTGAATACTTTCTCGTTCGTGTAAATCATCCCATCGAGCTTGTTCTGGAGCATGCGCAGCTCGCGACGCGCGGCGTCGGCGCGCTGGTGCGCGGACGCGTCGTTGATGATCCGCTCGATCTCGTCGGACGACAGTCCGCCCGCGGGATTGATCTGCACGCCTTGCGACTGCCCCGTCGCCTGATCGCGCGCGGTGACGTTCACGATGCCGTTCGAGTCGATCGCGAAGGTGACTTCGATCTGTGGCACGCCGCGCGGCGCGGGCGGGATGCCGATCAGATCGAACTTGCCGAGGTCTTTGTTCTCGTTCGCGAACTCGCGCTCGCCCTGCAGCACGTGCACCGTGACGCGCGTCTGGTTGTCCGCGACGGTGGTAAAGATGAGCGAGTTCTTCGTCGGGATCGTGGAGTTGCGCTCGATCAGTTTCTGAAAGAGACCGCCGCGCGTTTCGACGCCGAGGGAGAGCGGCGTGACGTCGAGGAGGACCATGTCCTTGATGTCGCCGCGCAGAATGCCGCCCTGAATCGCCGCGCCGACCGCGACGACTTCATCGGGATTGATGTTGCGATTCGGATCTTTGCCGAAGACTTTCTTCACGGCCTCGATGACCTTCGGCATGCGCGTCTGTCCGCCGACCAGCACGACCTCGTCGATCTCTTCCGCCGTCACGCCCGCGGCTTTCATCGCGTCGTTGACGGGATCGATCGTGCGCTGGATGAGGTCTTCCACCATGCGCTCGAAGTCGCGGCGCGTGAGCACGGCGTTGAGATGCTTCGGACCCGAGGCGTCGGCGGAGATGAACGGAAGCGTGATGCGCGACTCCTGCTCGAGCGAGAGCTCGCACTTCGCGCGCTCGGCCGCTTCCTTCAAACGCTGCAGCGCCATGCGGTCGTCGTGGAGATCGATGCCGGTATCTTTCTGAAACGTCTCGATCAGCCAGTCCATGACGCGCTTGTCGAAGTCTTCGCCGCCGAGGTACGTGTCGCCGGACGTGGAGAGGACTTCGAACAATCCGTCTTCGAGCTTGAGGATCGAGATGTCGAACGTGCCGCCGCCGAGGTCGTAGACGGCGATGAGCTGGTTCTGCTTGTTCTCGAGTCCGTACGCGAGCGCCGCGGCCGTGGGCTCGTTGATGATGCGCAGGACTTCGAGTCCGGCGATCTTGCCCGCGTCGCGCGTGGCCTGCCGCTGCGAGTCATTGAAGTACGCCGGGACGGTGATGATCGCCTCGGAAATCTGCTCGCCGAGGAAGTCTTCGGCGAAGGCTTTGATCTCCATCAGCACGAAGGCGGAGATCTCTTCCGGCGAGTACTCGCGCTCGCGGATCTTCACCTTCACGTCGCCGTTGGAACCGTTGACGACGTGATACGGCAGGATGTTTTTCGCGTGACCGACTTCTTCGGACTCGAACTTGCGGCCGATGAGGCGCTTGATCGCGAAGACGGTGTTGAAGGGATTCGTGATCGCCTGGCGCTTCGCGATCTGTCCGACGAGCCGCTCCCCATCCTCGGTGAATCCGACGACGGACGGCGTGGTGCGACTGCCCTCGCGGTTGGAGATCACCTGAGGCGTCGTCACGTCGACGACCGCGACGCACGAGTTCGTCGTACCGAGATCGATTCCGAGGATTTTCGGCATTCTTGACCGCTAAGACTACGCGTTTCGCTCCGGTCCGCCTACCGCCACCTTGACGAGCGCGGGACGCAGCAGACGGTCGTGCAGGAAATAGCCTTTCTGCAGGATCGCAACGACGGTGTGCGACGGAACGGCGTCGCTCTCTTCGCGCACGACCGCCTCGTGAATGTTCGGGTCGAACGGCACGTCCGACTCGTCGATTGCCTTCAGTCCGTGGCGTTGCAGGACGTCATAGAGCTGCTTGTAGATGAGCAGCACCCCCTTGTGGAACTCGTCGCCTTCCTCGGCGTGATCGAGCGCGCGATCGAAGTTGTCGAGCACCGGAAGGATGTCCTTCAGGACCCCCGCAACTGCATAACGGAAGAAGTCCGCCTTCTC
>DATELS010000740.1:0-5987 GCA_035276365.1 Thermoanaerobaculia bacterium | reverse complement strand
CCAGCGATGATTTGTCTTCAATGTATTTGTCCGTGTAGTCGTAGAACTCGCGGCCGGTGACGATCTCGCCGGGCACCGAGGCCTCGGGCTTTTCGTTGCCGAGGACCGCGACTTCGATCTCGCGGGCATCGACGCCGCGCTCGACCAGGACCTTCTCGTCGAAGCGCAGCGCGTGCTCGACCGCTCTGGCCAGGTCGGCGTCGTTCTTCACCTTCGTCACTCCGACCGACGAGCCGCTGTTGGCCGGCTTGACGAAATACGGCAGGCGCAGGGCGTTGGCGATGGCGCGGACGACGCGCTCGCGCTCGTGCTTCCAGTCGTGGTCGTTGAGGGCCACGAAGTCGACCATCGGCAGCTTCGCCGCGGCGAAGGCCTGCTTCATGTGCACCTTGTCCATGCCCACCGCGGACGCGGTCACGCCGCTGCCGACGTACGGCAGGCCGAGGATCTCGAGGTAGCCCTGCAGCGAGCCGTCTTCGCCGCCGGTGCCGTGAATGATCGGAAAGACGACGTCGATCGTTTCGTTGCGCGCCCACGTCTCGAACGAAAAGTCGGCGTCGCCGGTTGCGCTTTTCTCCTCGCCCGCGAGGATGCGCGCGCTGCGCTCCGGCGCGACGAAGCGTCCGTCGCGCGCGATGCACATCGGCACGATCTCCAGCCGCTCGCGCGGCGCAGCGTTCGCCACCGAGCGCGCGGAGAGAATCGACACTTCATGTTCGGCGGAGCGTCCGCCGAAGAACAGGATGACGCGAATCATTTGCCGATCGGCACCGAGCCGATGAGGTACTTCAGATCCTCATCCTTCCAGCGCACGCCGCCGCCGAAGAGGAACGCCGTGTCGTTGAGCGCGTTGTCGATGCCCGTCGTGACGAAGATCTGCGGCGTGTGCTCCTTCTCCTTGCGCACGACGTACTGCCCCATGAGGCGAAGGTGCGGAAGGTCGTCGCGCTTTTTGCCGAAGTCGAATGCCTCGCCGGTGAAGCGGATGCGATCGTTCCACTGGTAGTCCGCGCCGATGCCGCCGGTCGAGTCGAAGAGGCCGATGCGCACGGCGAGATCGTCGAGCGTCCATCCGACCTGACCGGAGATGAGGAAGTCGCGGTCGTACTTCGTCTGCTTTGTGATCGTCGTGTCTTTCGCGCCGGTGGTGACGTCGGTGACTTCGAGCACCGTGACCTTGTCGCGCTTGCGGCCGCGCGGATCGTCCGCGAGCTCGATGTTGTAGAAGCGGTTGCGCTCCGGATTCGGCAGGATGCGCAGCCCGACCGTCGAGCGCGCGTTGCCCTGGTTCGTGTCGATGCCGCCGACTTCATGCGGACTGAGTCCGGCGAGATAGTCGGCGCGAATGCCGAGGTCCATCTGAATGCGATTGGCGCGGCCGAGAGTTTCCTGCAGCGACTTCACGCCGCTCTCGACGGAGCTCAGCGCGCCGGTGAGCTTGTCGTGCGCCTCGTTGCTGTAGAACAGCTTTCCGACCGTGCCCTCGCCGCTCTTCACGTGTCCGGTGATGTCGTTCAAGTTGTCCGCGGTGACGCGCAGGTCGGACGAGAGGCTGCGCAGGTTCTCGACGACTTTGCGCACGTCGTCGCGATTCTCGCCGACGGTGCCGCCGATCTGATTCGCGACGCGATCGAGCGTCGCGGCGAGGCGCGGGATGTCCTGCCGCAGTTGCGCGGTGAGCGCGGCGGTGTTCGCGAGTGTGGCGTCGACGTTGGAGCGATTCGACGCGATGAGCGAGCGCACGTCGACGGTGATGCCGCGCACGTTCTCGACGATGTCTTCGAGCCGCTGCTGACCGGTCGGACCGGTGAGCACGGTGCGCAGCGACGCGGTGATGGCCTTCACGTCCTGCGCGATCGATGCGACTTGCGTCGTCACGTCGTCGAACGACGCGGGCTGCGAACCGCGCACGGTCACGGTCTCCTGCTGCGTCGGAATGACCGGCGCGCCGGGAGTGCCGGGATCGAGCTCGATGTACTTCTCGCCGAGGAGGCCGAGGTTGGCGACTTTGGCGTTGGCGTTGGAGCGCAGCGGCACGTCGTCATCGACCTGCATCGTCACTTCCGCGCGGCCGTCGGGAAGCACGCGGATGTTCGTCACGTGTCCCTTGCGCACGCCGGCGATGCGCACCGCGGACTCGTCGTCGAGTCCCGCCACGTCGTCGAAGACCGCCTTCACCTCGCGCGTCGTCCGCGAGCGGCTCAGACTGATGTCTTCGATCCTGAGCACGAAGTAGCCGAGGACGGCCAGCGCGATCAACATCACGATCCCGACTTTTGCTGCTGAGGTCATGGGTTTCTCCGGTTGGCGGTTTGCGGTTGGCGGTTGTCGGTGGCATTCGGTTCGGTTTCGCTCCCGCCAACCGTCAACTGCCAACCATCAACTGCCTTTCTGAGCATCTGAAAAAGCGTAGCAAGCGGCAGTCCGACTACGTTCGTGTAGCTGCCGTGGATGGAGTCGATGAAGACGGCGCCGGCGCCTTGCGCGGCGTACGCGCCGGCTTTGTCGAGCGGCTCGCCGGTGCGCACGTACCAGTCGATGTCCGCCTCCGACATCGGCAGGATTCTCACCTCGGTCTCCGCAACGCGCGTCTCGCGATAGCCGAGCTCCGCGTTCTGCAACGTGACACCGGTGTAGACGAAATGCGTTTCGCCCGCGATCGTGGCGAGCATGCGCGCGGCATCCGCGGCGTCGACGGGCTTCTCGAGCAGCTCGTCGCGCAGCACGACCGTCGTATCCGCGGCGATGATCCAGCGCGACGGATGCTCTTTCGCGATCGCGCCCGCTTTGTCGCGCGAGAGCCGCGCCACGTACTCCTCCGGCGCCTCCCCCTTCTGATGCACCTCGGGCACATGACTCGGGAAGACGTCGAAGTCGAGGCCGATGGAGGCGAGGAGCTGCTTCCGCCGCGGCGAGGCCGAGGCGAGGATGAATTTCACGCGAGGGAGTTTATGACACCCGCGCGATGCTCAGGATCACGACGATCTTCGCGTCCGCGACGATCTTGTAGATGATGCGCAGCTCGCCCGCGCGATAGCTCCACAATCCCTTGAGCGGCTCGAACAGCGGCGCGCCCGCGATCGGATCGTTCTCGATCAGGCGAAACGACGCGTCGAAGATGCGCGGTACGGACTTCGCGAAGCGCAGCCGCTCGTACACGCCGCGCGTCTCGACTTCCTCTTCGTCGGCTTCGGCGAGCTTCGCGAAGAGGAGCGCGTCGTTCGCGATCGCGAGCGTCTCGCTCAGCGCGAGGTACTCGTCGTACGAGACGAGGATCGCCACCGCGCGGCCGTTGCGCTCGAACACCGTGCGCGCGCCCATCGTCTCCGCCTCGCGCACGAAGTCGCGCAGCTCCTCGGGCGCGTCGAGCAGATTGATGCGCTTCACGACGTCGACACGGCGTCCTGCAGGTATTGGCGGAACTCGCGGCCGAGCTGCGGATGCTTCAGCGCGTAGTCGACCGTCGCCTTGAGATAGCCGAGCTTCTCGCCCGCGTCGTAGCGGCGTCCGGAGAAGACGTAGCCGTAGAAGTCGCCCGTGCGTACGAGCTCGCGCAGCGCGTCGGTGAGCTGGATCTCGCCGCCCGCGCCGCGCTCCGTCTTCTCGAGCAGCGTGAAGATGTCGGGAGGGAGGATGTAGCGGCCGATGATCGCGTAGTGCGACGGCGGATTCACCTTCGGCTTCTCGACCATGTCGCGAATGCGAAAGCGCCGCTCGCCGACGAGCTCTCCGGCCACGACGCCGTAGCGCGACGTCTCCTGCTGCGAGACTTCCATCAACGCGACGACGGGACGTCCCGTGTCTTCGAACACGCGCCGCATCTGCAACAGGCACGGCTCTTCGGCCAGGATGACGTCGTCCGGCAGTAGAACCGCGAACGGATGATCGCCGACCGCGTCGCGCGCGGTGAGCACCGCGTGTCCGAGTCCGAGGGCTTCTTTCTGGCGGACGGAGATGAGGTCGACCATGCGGCTCACGTTGTCGACTTCCGCGAGCAGATCGCTTTTGCCGCGCTCGCGCAGCGAACGCTCGAGCTCCGCGGTGCGGTCGAAGTGATCGAGGATCGTGTCCTTGCCCTTCGACGTCACGATGATCAGCTTGTCCATCCCTGAGTCGCGCGCCTCTTCGATCCCGTACTGCAGGATCGGCTTGTCGACGAGCGGCAGCATCTCTTTCGGGATCACTTTCGTCGCCGGAAAGAACCGCGTGCCGAAGCCGGCGCAGGGGAAGACGCAGGTGCGAAGGGCGTTCATGGCGCGCGAGCATAGCAGCGCGGCCGTGCCGATGGCGGCGCGTTTGCTAGCGCCACCTGTGGTAAAACTCTTTCGTGACCGGGCGGGTATGCGTAAAGTCCTGATTCTCCTCACAGTTTTGGCGGCGATTCCGATGGCGGCGCAGTGGCGTCGCGCGGGTCTGCATGGCGCGGACGTGCGCGCGCTCATCGCTGACCCCGCCAGCCCCGACGTCTTCTACCTCGGCACCAGCAGCGGCGACGTGTACGTCTCGCACGACGGCGCGAAGTCGTGGACGAATCCGCGCAACGGCAGCCCGTTCCCGAACTACGTCGTCGACAACCTGCTCCTCGATCGCGAAGGGCGGCTCTGGGCAGCGTCGTGGGGACTGTGGGGCGGCGGCGTCATCGCGGTGTCGTCGGACGGCGCGAAGACGTGGGAGCGCCGCGACGCGGGACTCGAAGACTTTTCGCCGCGCGCGATCGCGGTCGATCCGAATGACGCGCGCTTCGTCGTCGTCGGCGGACTCACCGGCGTCTATCGCAGCATCGACGCGGGCGTGACCTGGGAGAAGATCTCGGAACAGATCAACGTCGAGTCGCTGGCGATCGATCCGCGTTCGCATGACCGCATCTACATCGGCACGTGGCGCCAGGGCTGGCGCACGGACGACGGCGGCAAGTCGTGGAAGCAGATCGCGGACGGGATGGTGCTCGACACCGACATGTTCTCGATCACGATCGATCCGATGAAGCCGGACAACATGTGGGTCGCGACGTGCGGCTGGGTCTACAACTCGACGAACGGCGGCGACAAGTGGACGCGCTATCGCGACGGATTCAACAACCGCCGCATCCACGATGTGGAGATCGATCCGTGCGATCCGGACGTCGTGTATGCCGGGTCTGTCGCGGGACTCTACAGGTCGGAGGATCGCGGCAAGTCGTGGTACGTGATGTCGGATGAAGGTCTGGTGATCAACTCGATCGTCCTTCATCCCCAGCGCCCCGACCGCATCGTCCTCGGCATCGAAGGCGACGGCGTGTATCTCTCGCAGGATCGCGGCAAGACGTTCGAGCGGACGTCGGCCGGATTGCACAACGTGCGCATCGCCGCGATCGCGTCGGATCCGTTCGCGAAGAATCGCGTGTACTCCGCCGTGATGTTCGGCGGCGCATCCTCGGGCATCTATCGCTCGGACGACGCGGGCATGACGTGGACGAAAGTCAGCCGGACCGCGTTGCCGGAAGTGCTGTCGCTCGTCATCGCGTCCGAGGCGGACGCGGACGTGAAGTTCATCGCCGGGACGGAGAAGGGCTTCTTCTGGAGCAACGACGGCGAGGAGTGGACGCAGGCGGAGCCGTCGAGCTTCCCGATCCGCGTCGCGAAGGTGCTGCGCTTCAACCGCACGCGCTCGTTCGCGGCGACCGCGGAAGGCGTGTTCACGACGCGCGACGGCGGAAAGAACTGGTACCGCCTCGCGGGCGCGAAGAACCGCGCGGTCGACATCGCGATCGGCACGCTCGACAACAAACGCGCGCTGTACGCGCTCACCGCCGCGGGACTCGAAGTGTTCGACGGCGAAACATGGAGCTCGATCGCAGGCGCGCCGGCGAAGGGACGCACGGTCGCGATTCGCACGATCAACGGAGTCGAACACCTGTTCATCGCGGGCTCGCAGGGCGTGAACGCGGGAACGCTCGACGCGACGCGCGCCTGGGCGCCGTCCGACGCGCCGAACGCGCAGTACGCGGC
>DATELS010000739.1:0-3427 GCA_035276365.1 Thermoanaerobaculia bacterium | reverse complement strand
AGAAAGTCAGCCGGCAGGCGTGGGGCAAGAAGACGCAGAAAATCAACCGCTACGAAGCGACCGACGACGAACCCGAGGAGCTGGAACCAGAGTTGGATGAGCACTTCGGCCTGACCTCGAACGAGCTTTTCGGCCTTCTCTACGACTGGGCCAAGGCGAATGCCGCGCCACTCGCGCTCGACCCGGCCAAATCTATCCGAGTTTTGAGCGCGCATCCGGTGTATCGCGTCACGCCGGACGGGAGTCTCTTGATCGAGTTGATCGCTCAATTCGTCCAGCGTGATTCGACCAACAAAGACCAGCTCGGAGGACTTCCGCTGCGCGGCGGTACGACGGTGATCGCATCGCTCGACGGAACGGTGCGGTACGTCATCGCCAAACCACTTCCCTCGGCTCCACTCGACCCTGAGATGAAGAAGCATGCGCAACGGCGCGAACAGCAACAGAAAGACTTCGTGGCTGCGGTCGATGCGCGCGACGCGCAGTTTCCATACATGTCCCAGAAGACGATGGCCGAACGCATGCGACTGCGGATGAACTTCGCTTCGCTGCATGGAGGCTTCTGATGCCCGCGAAAAAACCCTCGAAGAAGAATACGACGAAGGACCGGATCACCGTACGGATGTACGACGTCGGCTTCGGCGACTGCTTCCTCGTCACCATTCCGACGAGCAAGGGCGACCGGCGCATCCTGTTCGACTGCGGGTCTGTGAAGAAGGGAACGCGCAACATGGACGACGTCGTCGACATGCTGATCGCTGACGTCACGGAGAAAGGCGTCCCCCGCATCGACGTCGTGGTGTGCACGCATCGTCATAAAGATCACATCGCCGGGTTCGAGCATCCGAAGTGGAGCGATGTCGAAGTCGGCGAGGTGTGGTTGCCCTGGACGGAGTCCGATGAGCCCGAGGCGATCCGCATTCGCGAGGCGCAATTGCGCCTTGCCGCGGCGCTGGACGCCGCGCTAGACAAAAGTGCGAGTCTCGCGCTCACGCCGGAGAGGAAAGCCTTCTACAACGACGCGCGAGAGCTCACGCTGAACGCTACCGGCAATGAGAACGCGATGATGACGCTCCACGAGGGCTTCAAAGCGCGGCGCGAAGTTACTCGGCGCTTTCTCCCGGAGAAGGACAAGGACGGGAACATACTCGACACGTTGACAACGGAACTCTTGCCCGGAGTCACGATTCACGTGCTCGGACCTTCGCGTGACGAAAACGTGATCCGCGATATGGATCCGCCTCCCGGCAAGAGCTACATGCAGCTCGTCTCGTCGACCGACGCCGGCTCCGACGCTCCGGAGCCATTTCACACCGACTGGTGGGTGGATAAAAAAGACGAAACGGTCGTCATCGACGCGAAAGACAAGGAACGCATCAAAGACTACAGCGATGGATTCTCCGCCGCGGTCGCCGCCGCACTCGACTCCGCGGTCAACGGTACGAGCCTCATGCTCATCCTGCAGTTCCGCGACACGTACCTCTTGTTTCCTGGAGACGCGCAGTGGGGCACGTGGCAGGTGGCGATGGAGAACAAGAAGTTCCGCCGGATGATGGAGCGGATCGCGTTCTACAAGATCGGACATCACGGTAGCCACAACGCCACGCCGAAACCATTTGTGAAAGAGATCCTCGGCAAGAACGTCATCTCGATGGCATCGACGTATCCGATGACGAAGTGGCCGCACATTCCGCTGCCGGAGTTGATGAATGATCTCATCGACCACGGACCGGTGATCCGCAGCGATCAAACCGCGGCCGCGCCTGCAGCGTTCTCGGTGGGCCAGGGCGATCGCGCCGGAATCATCGAGACGTTCATCCGGATCTAAGCCGGGTCGTCTCGTCCCTTCTCCGTCTCGATCGTGGGCCGCTCTTCCTCGTGCATCCCGCGCGGATCCGTTCCGCCGCCCGTCGTCCCGAACACCCCGCCCTCACCCTCGGGGACGCCGTAGCGTCCGGGGCCGCTGCGCACGGCTTCGTCGTAGCCGGCGTTCGTCGGGTCTTCGCCCTCGCGCGGGGGCGTCTTCCCCTCGGCCGTGTAGTCGATGTCGTCGTCGTTCGCGTTCGCCATAATGCCGCGTTCAGTGCAAACGGCGCTCCCGGTAGACGCGGTTCTCGACGACATCGCGCGGCTCGTGCGGAGCGAGCGCCGCGCGGTCATCATCGCTCCGCCGGGCGCGGGCAAGACCACGCGCATTCCGCCGATGCTCGCGACGGAGCTCGGCCGCACGATCCTGTTGCAGCCGCGGCGCGTCGCCGCACGCGCGCTCGCGCGCCGCATCGCAGCCGAGCGCCGCTGGACGTTGGGCGAAGAGATCGGCTGGCAGATTCGCTTCGAGCGCCGCTTCAACGATCGCACGCGACTCCTCGTCGCGACCGAGGGCATCCTCACCGCGCGACTGCAATCCGATCCGCTGCTCAGCGACTTCTCCGTCGTCATCCTCGACGAGTTCCACGAGCGCAGCGTCCACGCCGACCTCGCACTCGCGCTCGTCAAACAAGCGGCGGACGCGCGCGGCGATCTCGCGATCGTCGTCATGTCCGCGACGATGGATGCCGAGCCGGTCGCGCAATTCATCGGAGGACGCATCGTCCGCATCGACGCGCGCACGCATCCGATCGAGGTCCGCTACGCGCCGAACGTCACGATGTCCGACGCCGTGCGCGACGTCGCGCGAACCGCGAACGGCCACATCCTCTGCTTCCTCCCCGGCATGCGCGAGATCGAGCGCACGCGCAACGAGCTCGCGGGCATGAACGTCTTTCCGCTGCACGGATCACTCGACGTCGACGCACAGGAGCGCGCGCTCGCGCCGTCTTCGGAGCGCAAGATCATCCTCGCGACGAACGTCGCCGAGACCTCGCTCACGGTCGAAGGCGTCACCGACGTCATCGACTCCGGCCTGCAGAAAGTGCTCCGCTTCGACGCGAACACCGCGGTCGACCATCTCGAGACGGAGATGATCTCGCGTGACTCCGCGGATCAGCGCGCGGGTCGCGCGGGACGCACTGCGCCGGGACGCGCGACGCGATTGTGGGACGAGCGCATGATCCTCCGCGCGCAACGCGAGCCCGAGGTGCGGAGGGTCGATCTCGCGTCGCCGGTGCTCGACATCCTCGCGTGGGGCGGCGATCCGCTGACGTTCGAATGGTTCGAACGCCCGCCGCAACATCGCACCGAAGCCGCGCTCGAATTGCTCCGGCGCCTGCGCGCGCTCCACGACAACCTGCAGCGCATCCCGCTCCACCCGCGACTCGCGCGCGTGCTGCACGACGGCGGCAAGTCCGCGCTGCGCGTGTGCGCGTTGTTGTCCGAGGATGTGAGGAAGCTTGGGAGCGGGGACGCGCTGGCGCTCGCGGACAAAGTCACGCCGCCCGCGGAGCTCGCGCGCTACGCCAAGGGCGATGGCGACGTGCGTCGCGCGCTC
>DATELS010000738.1:0-9799 GCA_035276365.1 Thermoanaerobaculia bacterium | reverse complement strand
AGTAAAACGTCCGTGCCATGTTCGTCGATCCCGTCCCCAACCCCTCGGGCACCGCGCGGATGTGCACCATCGGATTGCCCTGCGCGAAGTTCTGGAAGGAGTTCACCTGCTGGAAGTCGCCGATGAACACGTTGTCGTGCGTCGCGACGCGCGTGAAGTAGTCGTTGTCCGTCGCGAAGCCGCCGCCGCAACGCTGCGCGACGTCGATGGTGACGAAGCCCGTCGCATTCGTGTGCAAACCGCCGATCCGTCTCGTGCCGCAAGCGGATGTGACTCCGATCGTGAGCGCGCGACGCACCTGTTCGCGTGTCGCATCGGGAAGGTTCACGACTGAACTGCACGCGCCAAAGTTGACGAGCGCATTCTCCGAAATGTCCGCCGAGCGGCGCCCGCGACGCGCATCCGTTGGCGTGTTCGGAAGGATGCCGCGTTGAATGACGTCGTACAGATTCACGGACTGCATGTCGTAGCCGGTGAGGAACAGATCGAAGCTGAGGACGGGATACGACCAATCGCTCCACAGCGTCACGTGCGCGATCTGCGGAAGGCGCGTGACGTTGGTGACGGTGAAGAGCGTCGTCTCGCCGGACTGTGATGTGAGATCGACTTCAAAGTACGGAAGCAGCAGCGTGGCCGCGGGCAGATTCGCGACGTCGCAACTGTCGTCGTTGCCCGTCGTCGCGGGAGAGCCGGTGGCGAAGACTTCGCGCGCGTTCGGCGCGGGCGCGATCGCGGGAAGACCGCGCTCCTCGTCCGTGATCGGCGCGATCGCGCTGCAGCCGTTGCCGAGCGCCGACGCCTCCATGTCGACCGAATACCTTCCCTCGGCGCGCATCGTCGTGATCACCCAGTTCTGACTCGGAAACGGACCCGGATTTTCGATGTACGCGTTGTCCAGGTTCATGTACACCCAGCCGGCGATCGCACCGTCCTCCGGCAGGGGAAAGAGCGACAGATCCGCGACGGATGCGCTCGACGTGGCGGGAAGCTGCGGCCCGGGATCGGGAGGGCACAGGATGGGGCACTCGAAGATGCGCGTAGTCGGATTCTCTTCTTCATCGAAGCGCACGAACTCGCCGATCGGCAACGTCAGGTTCTGCGAGACCGCGCACGCGCTCACGCGGCGCGGCGCCTCGCGCCAGATCTTGTACGTCGTGTTGAACCCGACGCTCCCGCCGCTGATCCAGCGCGCGGCGAATGTCGACGGAAGCGGCTGTCGCCGATCCGCGGTCGCACCGCCGGTCTGCATGCTGCTGTAGAACGTCCGCTTGAGGTTCGTCGTCTTCGCTCCCGGCGCCCCGCCCTCGGGGAACGCGCGGATGTGCACCATCGGTGCGGCTTGCGCGAAGTTGTTCGCGGAGTAGACCTGCTGATAGTCGCCGCTGAGCACGTTGTCGTAGAGCAGCACCTTCGATGCGTAGTCCGGATCCGTGGGCAGCGTCGTGCCGCAGCTCGCGACGACGTCGATCGTCGCGTAGCCGATCGCGTGCAGATGCGTGCCGCCGACGCGCGCATCGGGCGCGCAGCGCGAGCTGCGGCCGAGGGTGAGGGCGCGTTGCATGTCGAGGAGGATCGAGTCGGGGATGAACACCGCGAGGCGATCGCAGTTGGTGAGATCGAGCAGCGGGTTCGCGTCGTTCGGCTTCGAGCGGTCGCCCGTGTGCGCGTGATGCGACGTGCCCGGCTCCGCGATGCGGCCGCGCGCGATCACGTCGTACAGGTTGATCGACTGCACGTCGTAGCCGGTGAGGAAGATGTTGAAGTCGAGCACGGGAAACGCGGCGTCGGTCCACAGCGTGACATGCGCGATCTGCGGAAGCGCGCCGACGTTTGTGACGGTGAAGAGCGTCGTCTCGCCGGTCGGCGACGCGAGGTCGACTTCAAAGTACGGGAGGAGCAGCGTCGCCGCCGGCGCGACCATGACGTCGCAACTGTCGTCGTTCTTCGTGGTCGTTTGCGATTGCGACGTGAGCGTCAGCAGCGTGAGCGCGAGGAGCACGACGATTCGCAGGCGGTGCATGTGCGACATGAAATTCCTTTCACGGCACGCCCGGTCCGATTGCGGGCGCGCCTCCATCGAGATCCGTGACCGCGACCGCGGCGCTGCAGCCGTTGCCGAGGGTGAGCGCGTCGAAGTCGGCGGAGTAGCGGCCTTCCGCGGCCATCGACACCACGACCCATCCTTGATTCGCAATCTCGCGATCGACTTCCGCGCTGTCGAGGTTCATGTACATCCAGCCCGCAACGTCATCGTCGCTGTACTGCGGCGGGAGCACGCTCGTGTCGAATGCGTTGAGGCGGAAGCTGCTCGACAGTCGCGGGACATTCACGCCGGGAGGATCGATGATGCCGGTGCTGAACGTCGTCGGATTCTCGGACTCGTCGAAGCGCACGAACTCGACGACGTCGAGTCCGCCGTTCTGCGCGACCGCGCATCCCGCGCTCGCGGGCGTGTACGCCTCGCGCCAGATTTTGAAGTTCGTGTTGAACGTCGTGCCGCCGCCGGAGATCCAGCGCGCCGCGAACGTCGACGGCAGCGGCTGACGTCGATCCGCGGTCGCGCCGTTCTGCAGACGCGAGTAAAACGTCCGTGCCATGTTCGTCGATCCCGTCCCCAACCCCTCGGGCACCGCGCGGATGTGCACCATCGGATTGCCCTGCGCGAAGTTCTGCGATGAGTTGACCTGCTGGAAGTCGCCGACGAAGACGTTGTCGTAGAGCGCGGTGCTCGTGAAGTAGTCGCTATCGGTCGGGAGTCCGGCGCCGCAATGCTGCACGACGTCGACGGTGACGAAGCCGCGCGCGTTCGCGTGCGCGGCGCCAACATGCGTCGTCCCGCACGTCGAATAGACACCGACCGTGAACGCGCGGCGAACCTGCTCGCGCACCGACTCCGGAAGATTGACGACCGGCGCGGTACACGCGGTGATGTTGATCATCGCGTTCTCCGTGTTGGCCGCGGAGCGGCGGCCGTTCGCCGCGGTGTTCGTCGTGGCCGGAAGGATGCCGAGTTGAATGACGTCGTAGAGATTGATCGACTGAATGTCGTAGCCGGTGAGGAAGACGTCGAAGCTGAGGACGGGATACGACCAATCGGTCCAGAGCGTCAGGTGCGCGATTTGCGGGAGCTTCGTCACGTTGGTGACGGTGAAGAGCGTCGTCTCGCCCGTGGGATTCGCGAGATCGACTTCGAAGTACGGCAGCAACAGCGTCGCCGCGGGCGCGACCATGATGTCGCAACTATCGTCGTTGTTCGTGGTCGCGGGAGAGCCGGTGGCGAAGGTCGCGTTCGCATTCGGCGCGGGGCCGACCGCGGCGAAGCGCGCATCGCCGTCCTCATTCGTCGCCGACGTCTCCGGCGTGCAGCCGTTGCCGAGGGAGGCGGCATCCATGTCGACGGAGTAGCGGCCCTCGGCGCGCATAGTCGCGATGACCCAACTCTGGCTGGCGATCTCCCGCGGCTGCTGCCGCACGCCGGTATCGTTGAGATTCATGTACATCCAGCCCGCGACGCCGTCGTCGCTCCACTTCGGAGGGAAATGGGGATCGTGCTCGGAGATGAGCGACGCCGGCGGCAACAGCGGTTCGGTAGGCGGCGGACAGAGGATGGGGCAACCGTACGTGAACGTGAGCGGGTTCTCGCTTTCGTCGAAGCGCACGAACTCCACGGGCTCCATGTTGAAGTTCGCCTTGACCGCACAAGGCGTCGTCGTTCTCGCCTCGCGCCAGATCTTGTAGGACGTGCTGAACGACGTCGAACCGCCACCGATCCAGCGCGTCGCGAAGATGGAGGGAAGCGGCTGCCGCCGGTCCGCGGTCGCGCCATTCTGGAAGTTGCTGTAGAACGTTCGCGGCAGGTTCGTTGTCTTCGCGCCCGGTCCTCCTCCCTCGGGGAACGCGCGGATGTGGACCATCGGCGACGCCTGCGCGAAATTCTGCGTCGAGTTCACCTGCTGGTAGTCGCCGCTCAGCACGTTGTCGTACAGCAGATGCTGCGATGCATACGTCGCGTCCGTATGCACGGTCGTGCCGCAGTCCGCGACAAGGTCGATCGTCACGTAACCGATCGCGTGCGCGTGCGTGCCGCCGACGCGCGCCGAGGATGGGCATCGGGACGTCTCTCCGGTCGTGAGCGTGCGCTGCACGTCGGAGAGAAGGATGTCGGGAATCCTGACGGGAAGACGATCGCAGTTCGCAACGTCGAGCAGTGGGTTGTCGCTGTTCTGCTTCGAGCGCTCGCCGGTGGAGCTCGTGCTCGACGTCCCGGGTTCCGCGATGCGGCCGCGCTGAATGACGTCGTACAGATTGATCGACTGCACGTCGTAGCCGGTCAGGAAGAGATTGAAGTCGAGGACCGGAAACGCCCAGTCGCTCCAGATCACGACGTGCGCGATCTGCGGAAGCGCGCCGACGTTCATGACCGTGAAGAGCGTCGTCTCGCCGACCGGCGACGAGAGATCGACTTCGAAGTACGGCAGGAGAAGCGTCGCCGCGGGCGCGATGATCACGTCGCAACTGTCGTCATTGCGCGTGGTCGTGGGCGAGTCGGCGAACGTGAAAAAGGTGGGGAGCGAGAGAATCGCGAGGATCCAAAGGCGTTTCATTTCGCGTCTCCTTTATGGTGTTATCCCATAAAAGAACGCGGGAAAGCAAATAAATCTATCGAATTACGGCACGCTCGGCCCGATTGCGGGCGCGCGTCGATCTGAATCCGTGACCGCGACCGCGGCGCTGCAGCCATTGCCGAGGGCGAGCGCGTCGAAGTCGCCGGCGTAGCGGCCGTCCGCGCTCATCGACACCGTCACCCACGCCTGGGTGGGCGCGGGTTGCCCCACTTCTCTGTTGTCGAGATTCATGTACAGCCAGCCGCTGACTGCGAAGTCCGGATTCGGCGGCACGATTTCGTCGCGCGCGTTGAGACGGGCGCTGCTCGGAAGGAACACTTGCGGGAGCGGAAAAGGGTCGAAGATGACTGCGGGGATAAAGGTGGAGGGATTCTCCTCCTCATCGAAGCGCACGATCTCGATGAAGCGATGCTCTCCGTTCGGTGCGACCGCGCATCCCGTGTTCGCGGGTTTGGCCTCGCGCCAGATCTTGAACGTGGTCTCGAGAGGACGCCACGGGTTCGAGATCCAGCGCGCGGCGAACGTCGATGGCAGCGGTTGTCGCCGGTCCGCTGTAGCGCCCTTCTGCAACCTCGCATAAAACGTCCGCGTAAATTTCGTCGTCCCCGATCCCGGCGGACCGCCCTCGGGGATCGCGCGGATGTGCACCATCGGATTGCCCTGCGCGGAGCTTCGCGACGAGTTGATCTGCTGGTAGTCGCCGATCAGAACGTTGTCGTACAACGCGGTGCGCGTGAAGTAGTCGGGATCGGTCGGAAAGCCCGAGCCGCAGTGCTGCACGACGTCGACGGTGACGAATCCCTTCGCGCTCGTGTGCGCCGCGCCGACGCGCGCGTTGCCACACGACGTCGTGCGTCCAGTCGTCAACGCGCGCTGAACTTCGTCGCGCACGTTCGCGGGAAGGATACCGAGCGGCCGGTTGCACTCGAAGAAGTTCGCGCCTCTGTCCTCTTCATTCGCCGATCGGTTTCGCGGGTCTGCGCTGCGCGTGCGCGGAAGCCGTCCGCGTGCGATGACGTCGTAGAGATCGATCGCCTGCACGTCGTAGCCGGTGAGAAAGACATCGAAGCTGAGGACCGGGAACGACCAGTCGCTCCACAGCGTCACGTGCGCGATCTGCGGAACGCGCGTGACGTTCGTGACGGTGAAGAGCGTCGTCTCGTAGACCGGCGCGCGCAGATCGACTTCGAAGTACGGGAGCAGCAGCGTGGCGGCAGGCATGTTCACGACGTCGCAACTGTCGTCGTTGCCCGTCGTCGCGGGAGAGCCGCTGGCAAAGGTCGCTCTTCGATCCGGCGCGGGACCGATCGGCGCGGCGACGTCGGAGTGCGGGGCGATGCCGCTGCAGCCATTGCCGAGGGCAGAGGCGTCCATGGCGACCGAATACCGCCCTTCGGCGCTCATCGTCGTTGTGACCCAGTTCTGACTGGCGACGTCGACCGGACTCTCCACGACGCCGTTGTCGAGGTTCATGTACATCCACCCCGCGACGGACAGACCGTTTCGCGGCGGAAAGCGTGTGCCGTCCGACACGTCGACGTTCGACGTCGCGGGAAGGAGCGGCCGCGCAAACGGGAAGGCGTAGGTCGTCGGGTTCTCGTCTTCGTCGAAGCGCACGAACTCCGCGACCGGGAGGCTCGTGTTGGGACCGCCGTGACACGCATCGGCGCGCGCCGGCCATTCGCGCCAGATGTTGTACTTCGTCGTGAATGTCCGTTGCGTGCCGCTGATCCAGCGCGCGGCGAAGAGCGAAGGAAGCGGCTGGCGCCGGTCGGCCGTCGCGCCGCCGCTCTGCAGATTGCTGTAGAACGTCCGCGTCAGATTCGTCGTCTTCGCTCCCGGCGCTCCTCCCTCGGGGAACGCGCGGATGTGCACCATCGGCGACCTTTGCGAAGAGCCGTCCTCCCAGTCGACTTGCTCGTAATCCCCACTAAGGATGTTGTCGTAGAGCAGCGCCTGTGAGGCATAGCCGGCATCGGTGGGGAACCCCGTCCCGCAACGCGCGACGACGTCGACGGTGACGTACCCCAGCGCGTGCGTGTGCCTCCCGCCGACCTCCGCTCCCAACGGACAGCGCGTGCTTCGTCCCCTCGTGAGCGCGGCTTGGATCTCCACGAGCATCGCGTCCGGAATCCTCACCGGGAGCTCCTTGCAGTTCGTGACGTCGAGCAGCGGATTCTCGTTGGTCTCGCTCGAGCGCCGGCCGACGTCGACGTAGCTCGACGTACCGGGTTCGGCGATCCGTCCGCGCGACACGAGGTCGAACATGTTGATCTCCTGCACGTCATAGCCCGTGAGGAAGATGTCGAACGCGAAGACCGGGAACGCCTCGTCGGTCCAGAGCGTCACGTGCGCGATCTGCGGCATCGCGCCGACGTTGGTGACGGTGAAGATCGTCGTAGTTTTTTGGTGAGACAGGTCGACTTCAAAATACGGGAGGAGCAGCGTCGCCGCGGGTGCGACCATGATGTCGCAACTGTCGTCGTTCTTCGTCGTGGTCTGCGATTGCGCGGCAAGCGCAAACGCGAGCGCGAGGAAAACGAGGAGGCGGCGCATGCCGCACAGAATAAACCTCAATCGAAGATGCGCCGGAGCTTGTCGAGCGCGCTCTCCACGTGCTGGCGGTTGCGATCGACGTCGTTCGCCCAGCGTCGAAACTTCTCGAACGTGATCGCAGGCGGCTCGTCGAAGTGATCCTCGTTGAAGAGGATGCGGCGCAACGCGCGGCCGAAGATGCCGCGCGGACACGCGTGCGTCGGCGCGGTGCCGGAGAGGAAGACTTCGTTGATCGGACCGGGACAGCCGTCGCGCCAGAGCATGCCGGACTCGGGATCGATATCGCGGAACGTGACGCCTTTCGGCGGCTTCGGACGCGCGGGCTCGTGTTCAGTCGCGCTCATGTATGCGCCCCAGATCGGCAGCGCCGCCTCGGACGACGAGAGCCGCAACGGCGCACCGCGATCGAAGCCGACCCAGACCGTCGTCACGACATCCGCCGTGTAGCCGACGAACCACGCGTCACGATAGTCGTTCGTCGTTCCGGTCTTGCCCGCGACGTAGCCGAGCCCGTAGCGCGCGAGTCGCGATGCGGTGCCGCGTCGCACGACGCCGCGTAGCAGCGTGTGCATCACGTACGCGGGCGCGGCGTCGACGACGCGTTTGCGCTTCGGCGTGTGCTCGAACAGCACCTTGCCGTTCGGCGCGGTGATGCGCGTCAGCAGAAACGGCTCGACGCGGTCGCCGAGGTTGGGGAACGGCGTGTACGCGGCGGTGAGCTCGCGCAGCGAGACCTCGCCGACGCCGAGCGGCAACGCCGGCACCGCGTTCACGTTCGCGAAGCCGAAGTTCTCCGCGGTCTTCTTCACGCGCGAGATGCCGACGTCGTTCGCGAGACGCACGGTCGGTACGTTGAGCGACCGCTCGAACGACTCGCGCAACGTCACGCGTCCGCGAAACTGCTCGTCGTAGTTCTGCGGCTCCCACGTTTCGTCGTTGCCGAGTCGGACTTTGACGGGCGCGTCGAGAAGGAGCGACGCAGGCGTGGCGCGCTTCGCGGCGATCGCGGCGAGATACGCGAACGTCTTGAATGCGGAGCCGGGCTGTCTGCGCATCTGCGACGTGCGGTCGAACGGCGAGCGATGAAAGTCGGTGCCGCCGACGAGCGCGCGGATGCCGCCGCTGCGCGGATCGACGGAGAGGATCGCGACCTGTAGCGGATCACTGCGCGATTGTCCGGCGATCCATGAGTATCGCGACGCGAGTCGCGCCGCTCCGCGCGAGGCCGCGCGTTCCGCGGCGCGCTGCGCGTCGCCATCCATCTCGCAGACGATCGACATTCCGCCCGCGTGGACGCGCGCCTCGCCCACTTCGCGCACGACTTCCGCCCGCAGCGCGTGCAGGTAGTACGGGAACGGCTGCTCGAGAAGCGTGCCGCGGTTGACGTCGACGTCGCGAGCGATCGCGTCGTTGAGCTGCGCGTCGTCGATCATCTTCTCCTTGCGCATGATGTGCAGCACCATGTCGCGCCGCGCGCGCACGATGTCGGGACGCTTCTCGGGATTGTCGCGATTCGGCGCGTGCACCATCGCCGCGAGCAGCGCCGCCTCGTCGACGCGCAGCGCCTTCGCCGACTTGTCGAAGTAGATACGCGCCGCTTCGTCGACGCCGAGGATCGCGGCGCCGTTGTGGTGACCGAGGTAGACGTCGTTGAGGTAGAGCTCGAGGATCTCGTCTTTCGAGAAGCGCGCGTCGAGCGCGACGGAGAGCACCATCTCAACGAACTTGCGGCGCCACGTGCGCTCGTTCGTGAGGAAGTGCTGCTTGATCACCTGCTGCGGGATCGTGGAGCCGCCCTGACGAATGCCACCGGCTCTGACATTGCGAAACAGCGCGCGCAGAATCCCGATCGGATCCACCCCCGGATGATGCCGGAACCTCACATCCTCGGTCGCGATGAACGCGTCCGCGACATGCGGCGGCAACTCTTCGATGAGCACGGGCGGCGACGGACGCCAGTCCGCGCCGTACACGCGCACGAGCTCGCGCGGCGCGCCGTGCGCGGCGGAGAGAATCGTCGTCGGCGTCCGCCAACTGCGTCCCGCGAGCTCGCGCGCAACGCGGCGATCGAGCACGAAGACGTAGATGCAAAACGACTCGATGACGATGAAGAGCGCGAGAAAAAGCGGCAACGTCCATCGCAGCAGCGTTGCTCCGCGTGACATTCGATGCATGTTCGTCTACATTGCTTTTCGTGCAACTCACACACCGAGTTGCTCGCCCGAACGCAGTTCTCTGATCAAAAAGTACGGCTCCCCATCCCCGAAACTTTTGAATAGGAGAGACCTCATGGCTGCGAAGAAGAGCGCATCGAAGAAGAGCGCGAAGAAAGGCGGCGCCTCGAAGAAGGGCGGCGCGGGCAAGGGCGGCGGCGCGAAGAAGTCTTCCGCCAGGAAGTCTTCCGCGAAGGGCTCGAGCAAGGCTTCGGCATCTTCGAAGAAGGCGTCCTCGTCGAAGAAGATGACCGCTGCGAAAAAGGGATCGTCTTCGAAGAAGGCGATGAGCTCGAAGAAGGCATCGAGCGCAAAGAAGATGTCCAGCGCGAAGAAGATGTCCGGCGCGCGGAAGATGTCGAGCGCGAAAAAAGCTCCCGCGCGCAAGGCTGCCGCTCCGGCTCG
>DATELS010000737.1:0-3139 GCA_035276365.1 Thermoanaerobaculia bacterium | reverse complement strand
TCATGGAGGCGATGGCCGCGGGATGCCCCGTCATCGCGTCGTCCATCTCCGGCATCCCCGAGCTCGTCGATCACGGCGTGAGCGGCATCCTCGTCGACGCCACGCATCCGGAACGCGTGGCCGCCGCGGCGCGCGCGCTCGTCGCCGATCCCGCGCTGCGCGAGCGCCTGGGCCGCGCCGGACAACAGAAAGTGCAGCGCGAGTTCAACGTCGCGGTCACCGCCGCGGCATTTCTCGAGCTGCTCGATCGTCACGAGCCGCGCCGCGCCGCCGCCTCCGACGAAGTGGCCTGCCTCGACTGGGACCGCCTCGGCGTCTGCGCGGTCGGCGTGCGCCGCATCGTCGAGCGCAGCGCTTCGACGGTCGCCGACGTCACGATCACCGACGGCATCACGAAGCGCGACGTGATCGTGAAGCTGCATCGCTCCTCCGAAAGCGCGCATCGCGAGTACGACGCGCTGCGCATGCTGCGCAAGGACATCACCGCGACGAACGCCGACACGACGACGGTCGCAGTCTTCACGGTTCCGCGCACGCTCATGCTCGACGAGCGGCACTCCGCCGTCGTCACGTATCGCGCGCTCGGTCAGACATTGGAGAGCATCCTCCACGCGTCGCGGCATCGCGGCGTGTCACGCGTGATCACGCCGATGCGACGCGCGGGCATGTGGCTGCGCCTCATGCAGGAGCAGACGCGCAGCGGCGATGACGACGGACGCAATCTCCTCACCGCGGCGATGATCCTCGCGCTGCGCGATCTCGAGCTCGCGGCCGCCGGCGACCGCACGATCCGCCGGTACCAGGAGTCGATCGCCGACCGCCTGCGCGATCTCGAGGCGTACGTCGCCGAACAGCCGCTGCCGATCGTCGGACAGCATGGCGACTTCTCACCCGCGAACGTCTTCGTGAGCGAGCGCCGCGTCGAGGCGATCAACCTCGAGGACTATCGCGAGGGACTGGCCTGCGCGGATGTGGCGTCTTTCCTGCTCCATCTCGACGTGATGTCCCCGCGCAACGCGAAGGCGGCAACGGCGTTCCTCGCCGGCTACTCGGAATCGCCGATCGATGCGAAGACGATGAAGCTCTTCCGCATGATGAAGGCGCTGCAGATGCTCGCGCGCAGCGCCGACGCCGCCGCGCCAACCGGCAACGCGCGCCAGATCCTCGAGGCCGAGGTGATGAGGTGAACCTGGGGCACAAGACGGCGAAGGCCGCGATCTGGGCGTTCTTCTCCACCGCCGGCGCGAAGGCGATCACGCTCATCGGCCTCTCGATCCTCGCGCGCCTGCTCGCGCCGCGGGAGTTCGGCTTGCTCGCGTTCGCGATGGTCTACATCACTTACGTCGAGACCATCGGCGACCTCGGCTCCGGCATGGCGCTCGTTTACTGGCCAGATCGCCGCAACGACGCGGCGCAGGTCACGTTCGCCGTGAACATGGTCGCAGGACTCTTCTGGTGCGCCGCGACGATGCTCCTCGCGCCGTTCATCGCCGGCTTCTTCCACGCCGCGAACGGCGCGCCGATCGTGCGCGTGCTCGCGTGGAGCTTCATCCTCAAATACATCGGCAACGCGCACGACGCGCTCGCGCAGAAAGACCTGCGCTTCCGCGCGCGCTTCCTCCCCGACATCGGACTCGCCACCGTGAGCTCCGTCATCGCGCTCGTCCTCGCGTGGCAGGGCTTCGGCGCATGGAGCCTCGTGTGGGGACGTCTCGCCGGCGTCACGTGCCGCACGCTCTTGCTGTGGATCGTCGTCGACTGGCGACCGTCCGTCCGCAACTTCCCGTTCGATCTCGTGCGTCCGATGCTGCACTACGGGCGCGGACTCATCGTCGTGAATGTGCTCGCGGCGATCCTCTACTACTCCGACCTCGCCATCGTCGGCCGCTTCCTCGGCGCCACCGCGCTCGGCCTGTATCAAATGGCAAGCAAGCTGCCCGAGACGACGGTGATCGTCCTGCTGTGGGTCTTCAGCGCGGTGCTCTTCCCCGCCTTCGCGCGGCTGCACGCGGAAGGCGAAGACCTGCGTGCGCCGTATCTGCTCGCGACGCGGTACGTCTCCGCGATCACGCTGCCCGCGGCGCTCGGACTCTCGGTGCTCGCGCGTCCGATCGTGCTGCTCTTCTTCGGCGATCAATGGCTGCCCGCCGCGCCGATCCTCGCCGCACTCGCGATCGCCGCGGCGCTGCGCTGCCTCAGCACGCACTCCGGCGACGTGCTCAAGGCGACGGGACGCGCGCCGCTGCTCGCGCGCATCTCGCTGCTCAAGGCGTTCGTGATCGTGCCCGCGCTGCTCATCGGCGCTCGATTCGATGCGACCGCGGTCGCGGTGTCGCTTGCGATCGCCGCCGGAGTGACGACGTTGATCACGCTAACGATCACATCGCGCTACATCGGACTGCGCATGCGCGACATGGTTTCCGCATTTCTGCCGAGTGCCGCCGCGGGCGTGGCGATGGCCACGGTCCTGCTGCTCTGGACGCGCTGGTCGCTGCGTCTGCCCGTCGTGCTGCAGCTCGCGGGCGGCGTGCTCCTCGGCTTCTGCGTGTACGTCGCCGTGCTCTCGATGATCGATCCCGAGCTCCTCGGCCAGGCGCGACGCTTCTTCCTCGGCAATCGCAGAAGTCCCGAGGAGGCGCTGCGAGGAGCGGCGGGATGACGGAGCTCAGCGTTCCCACGAATCGGCGCGAGCGCTTTCTCGCCGCGCTGCCGCTTCCGCAAAGACGAACCGAGACCGCGGACTCCGATCCGCTGCTGCAGTTGCTCTTCCGCGTCCTCGGCGGCACGCCGACGCGCTGCGTCACGCATCGGGATCGCGATCAGGATGGCCGCGAGCGTCTGCTGGCGATGCTGTACGCGGGCAGCGGCGACACGCCGTTCGCGATCGGTAAGGTGCAGAGCGATCTGCGCAACGGATCGCTGCAACCGGAGGCGGATGCGCTGGCGCGGGTGCGAACGATCCTGCCGGAGCCGCTGCTCGCCAGCGTCCCGCAAGTGCTGCACATGCACGCGAGCGACGAAGGCGAAGTGCTCGTCACCTCGTTTCTGCCGGGGCGCTCCGCGTGGTTCGAGATGCAGGCGTCGCTCCTGCCGTCGCTGCGCGTCGCCGCGCACTTTGCCGCGGCCGCACGCTGGCTCG
>DATELS010000736.1:0-5796 GCA_035276365.1 Thermoanaerobaculia bacterium | reverse complement strand
GGCGCTCCTGCTGTTTCTTGCTTTTGCTCTTCCTTTGTTTGCGCAAGTCCCGGTCGACCCTCCCAAAATCACGATCGCGCAAAGGCTCAATCAGCGCGTTCCGCTCGATCTCATGTTCCGCGACGAGACCGGCGAGATCGTCCGTCTGCGCCAGCTCTTCCGCGGCAAGCCGGTCCTGCTCAACTTCGCGTACTTCCGCTGCCCGATGCTCTGTCCGATGGTTCTCGAAGGCACCGCCGAGTCGCTCACGCATCTCAAGTTCGACCTCGGCAAAGAGTTCGACGTCATCACCGTCAGCATCGATCCGCGCGACAAAGCGTCCACCGCGGCCGAGCTGAAGGAGAAGTACATCAAGCATTACGGCCGTCTCGACTCCGCGCCGGCGTGGCACTTCCTCACCGCGCACGAGACCGCGATCAAGCAGCTCGCCGACGCCGTCGGCTTCCATTACGAGTACGAGCCGCGCACCGATCAATTCGCGCACGGCGCGGCGCTGCTCGTGCTCACGCCCGACGGCCGCGTCTCGCGCTACTTCTACGGCTTCGAGTACAAGCCGCGCGATCTGCGCCTCGCCATCGTTGAGGCGTCCGAGGGAAAGGTCGGGACGTTGACCGACCAGTTCCTGCTCCTCTGCTTTCACTACGACCCCGTGACCGGGAAGTACAGCCGCAACGCCATGACGTTCGCCCGCGCCGGAGGCATCACCACCGTCCTCGCGCTCGGCGGCTTCATCTTCGTCATGATCCGCAAAGAGCGGCGCTCGTCTTCACAGGAAACTGAATGATGCCTACGGATTTCCCGCTGTTTCCCGAGCAGGCTTCGAGCGTCGCGCCGCTCGTGGACGGTCTTTATTTCTTCCTGATCGTCCTCACCGGCACCGTCTCGCTCCTGATCTGGATCGTCATCTTCTACCTCGCGATCAAGTATCGCCGGCGTCCCGACAACGAGCTCGCGCAGGATCAGGAGCCGCCGATGGCGCTGGAGATGACGTGGACCGTCGTCCCGACGCTCATCTTCATCGGCATCTTCGTCGCCGGCTCGTTCGTCTTCTTCCGCATCCAGCGCGTGCCCACGAACGCCATCGAGATTTACGCGACAGGACGGCAGTGGATGTGGAAGTTCCAGCATCCGACCGGCCAGCGCGAGATCAACTCCTTGCACGTGCCGGTCGGACGTCCGATCAAGATCACCATGGCGTCGGAAGACGTCATTCACAGCCTGTGGTTCCCCGCATTCCGCGTGAAGAACGACGTCCTGCCGAACCGCTATCGCACGATGTGGTTCCAGGCCACGAAGACCGGGCGCTTTCACATCTTCTGCGCCGAGTACTGCGGCACGCTGCACTCCGGAATGGTCGGCTGGGTCGACGTCATGGAGCCGACCGAGTATCAGCGCTGGCTCGCCGGCGGGAGCGAAGGCTCGCTCGCATCGCAGGGCGAGAAGCTCTTCCAGAAATACGCGTGCAACACGTGTCACCTCGACACGGCCACGGGACGCGGTCCCGTGCTGGCGGGACTCGTCGGGAAAACGCAGCCGCTCGCGGACGGCACGAGCGTCGTCGCCGATGACAACTACCTTCGCGAGTCGATCCTCAATCCGACCGCGAAAGTCGCCGCCGGCTTCCAGCCCATCATGCCCGCGTTCCAGGGACAGGTGAGCGAGGAAGACCTCATCCGCCTCATCGCCTACATCAAGTCGCTCGGCGGTCCGCAGACGCCCGCCGTCGAGTCGCCGCAGTCGATGCAGGCGAGCAGCGGCGCGCCGACACAGACGCAGACGGCGGCACCCGCGACGGCGACGACCACTCAGGGGAACCAACGATGACCAGTACCACCCTCGACCCCGCACCGTTCATCGAACCGTCGGCCACGGCGCCGCGGAACTACGTCAACGACGAGTACGGCGTGCTCTCATGGCTCCTCACCAAGGACCACAAGCGCATCGCCATCCTGTACAGCTTCTCCGTCACGATCTTCTTCATGGTCGGCGGCATCATCGCCTTCCTCATGCGCCTCGAGCTGTTGACGCCCGAGGGGGATTTGTTCACGTCGGATACGTACAACAAGCTGTTCACGCTGCACGGCATCGTGATGATCTTCTTCTTCCTCATCCCCGCGATTCCCGCGGTGATCGGGAACTTCGTCTTACCGCTGATGCTCGGCGCGAAAGACCTCGCGTTTCCGAAGATCAACCTGCTGAGCTGGTACATCTACATGATCGGCGGGACGTTCGGCGTCATCGTCATCATCACGGGCGGCGTCGACACCGGCTGGACGTTCTACACGCCGTTCTCCACGCAGTACTCGAACACGCACGTGTTTCTGACGACGCTCGGCGCATTCATCACCGGCTTCTCGTCGATCCTCACGGGGCTCAATTTCCTGGTGACGATTCACCGCATGCGCGCGCCGGGACTGACGTGGTTCCGCCTGCCGCTGTTCGTCTGGTCGATCTACGCGACGAGCATCGTCATCATGCTCGCGACGCCGGTCCTGGCGATCACGCTCGTCCTGCTGATGGTCGAGCGCACGCTGCACGTCGGCATCTTCGATCCCGCGCTCGGCGGCGATCCCGTGCTGTACCAGCACATGTTCTGGTTCTACTCGCACCCGGCCGTGTACATCATGATTCTGCCGGGCATGGCCGTGATCTCGGAGTGCGTGGCCGCGTTCACGCGCAAGAAGATCTTCGGCTACAAGTTCGTCGCGTTCTCTTCGCTGGCGATCGCGTTCCTCGGCTTCCTCGTGTGGGCGCACCACCTGTTCGTCGCGGGCATCTCCGTCTACTCGGCGATGATCTTCTCGTTCCTGACGATGCTCGTCGCGGTGCCGTCCGCGATCAAAGTCTTCAACTGGACCGCGACGATGTACAAGGCCTCGGTGTCATGGCAGACGCCGATGCTGTACGTCCTCGGCTTCATCGGTCTCTTCACGATCGGCGGCGTGACCGGCCTCTTCCTCGGCGCGCTCGGCATCGACGTGCACGTGCACGACAGCTACTTCGTCGTCGCGCACTTCCACTACATCATGGTCGGCGGAACGATCATGGCGTACCTCGCCGGCCTGCACTACTGGTGGCCGAAGGCGACGGGACGCATGTATCCCGAGTGGTGGGCGCGCCTCTCCGCGCTGCTCGTCTTCGTCGGATTCAACCTGACCTTCTTCCCGCAGTTCCTCGTCGGCTACGTCGGCATGCCGCGCCGCTATCACGCGTACGCGCCGGAGTTCCAGGTGCTGAACGTGCTGTCGACCGCGGGCGCGACGATTCTCGCCGCCGGCTATCTGCTGCCGATCATCTACTTCTCATGGTCGCTGAAGTTCGGACGCCGCGCGGGCGCGAATCCGTGGGGCGCGGTCGGACTGGAGTGGGCCACGGCCTCGCCTCCGCCGAAGGAAAACTTCCACGAGACTCCGGTCGTGACGTGGGAAGCGTACGACTATCCGGCGTTCCTCAAGGCGATGAAGGGGACGCAGAATGCCTAGCAACCCGACGCTCTACGATCTCGAGCATCCGGGACACGGCGAGGCGGACGCGCACCCGCATCACCATCCGTTTCTCCAGCATCACTTCGAGGACCTCGGCCAGCAGCACGAGGCCTCGACCCTCGGCATGTGGTTCTTCGTCGCGCAGGAGATACTCTTCTTCGGCGGCATCTTCTGCGCGTACTTCATCTATCGCGAGATGTATCCGCACGCGTGGAAAGCCGCGTCGCATCTGCAGAACTGGAAGATCGGCTTCGCGAACACGGTGGTGCTGATCGGCAGCTCGCTGACGATGGCGCTCGCGGTGTGGGGCGCGCAGGGTGCGCGTCGCAAGTTCACGACGCTCATGCTCGTGCTGACGCTGATCCTCGGCGCCGTGTTCGTCGGAGTGAAGGGCTACGAGTACCACATGCACATCGAGGAAGGGCTCTTCCCCGGCGCGCACTTCACGTACGTGCATCACGAGGACGTCTCGCTCACGCGCGGCATCGAGATGTTCATGACGTTCTACTTCACGATGACCGGGCTGCATGCGCTGCACATGATCATCGGCGCCGGACTGCTCCTGTGGTTCATCCGCCGCTCGTGGCGCGGCGACTTCGGTCCGGAGTACTACGGTCCCGTCGAGATCATGGGGCTGTACTGGCACTTCGTCGACATCGTCTGGATCTTCCTGTTCCCGCTGTTGTATCTCGTCTGAGGAGACGCATGACCACGCACCAGCCCGATCACGAAACGTACACCGGCCACGCGGCGCCGCATCACCAGGCGTCGCTCGTGACGTACTTTGCCGTCTTCTTCGGCCTGATGATCCTGACGGTGATCACGGTGGCCGTATCGCGCGTCGACCTCGGCACGATGAACACGGCGGTGGCGATGGCCATCGCGATTCTCAAGGCGACGCTGGTGATTCTCTGGTTCATGCACGTGATTCACTCGCCGCGGCTGACGTGGATCGTGGTGATGTCGTCGTTCATCTGGCTGGGCGTGCTGTTCGTGCTGATGTTCGCCGACTACCTGACGCGGGACTGGAATCTCTTCTAGCGTGCGATCATTGCGCCGGGCACGTCCATGTCCCGGCACCCTTTCCTCCTGTTCGCGGTCCTCTTCTCGCTCAATGACGCGGCGTGGATCGCGGACATCGATCAACTCGTCCGCGATCTCCCGCGTCTGCACCTGAATGCGTTCGGCCGTGTTTCGCGCGAGCAGTTCGAGTCTTCCGCTGCTTCGTTGAAGACGAGCGTTCCGTCGCTGTCGGACGATGAAGTCCTCGCCGGCGTGATGCGCCTCGTGGCCTCGGTCGGCGATGCGCACACGACGGTCAGCGGCTACGCGTTCACGCGCTATCCGATCCGCCTGGATTGGTTCACGGACGGGATCTTCGTGACGCAGGCCACTGTCGAACAGCAGGACCTGCTCGGCGCGCGTGTGACCGCGATCGATGGCCATGCGATCGATGACGCGCTTTCGTTGGTCGCCGCGGTGATCCCGCACGAGAACGATGCGTGGCTACGCGAACTCGCGCCGGACATGCTCGTGCGCGCCGAAGTGCTGCACGGATTGGGAATGGCGGCGAATTTCACGTTCATCCTGCGCGACGGGACGACCGTCGATCGACACCTCGTGCCTTCTACGGGCACGCTCGTGAGTTTGCCGCCTGCCGATAGCCTGCCGCTGTACTTGCGCGATCGCGCGTCGTTCTATTGGTATGAATACCTACCGCGCGAGGAAACCCTCTATCTGCAGTACAACGTCTGCGCGGATCAGCCCGGACGTCCGTTCTCTTCGTTTCTGCAGGAGCTGAACGCATTCGCCGCGACGCATGTGATCCGGCGCTTTGTCATCGACCTGCGCCATAACACAGGCGGCAGCTCCGGCTTGCTGCAGCCGCTGATCAGCGGACTGCAATCGAATCCACCCGAACATCTCTACGTGCTCATCGACCGCACGACGTTCTCCTCCGCAATGATCAATGCCATCGACCTCGACACGAAAACAAAGACAATCCTCGTCGGCGAAGAAACAGGCGGCAAACCGAACGCCTATGGCGAGGTGCAGTCGTTCCTCCTCGCGAACACGCGATTGCGCATCACCTACTCGACGAAATTCTTCACGCTCCTGCCGGGCATCGACCCGCCCTCCCTCGCGCCCGAGATTCGCGTGCCGCTGTCGTCGCGCGAATACTTTGAAGGCCGCGATCCAGTGCTCACGTTTGTGCTGCCGCATCCGCGACGCCGCGTGATTGTGCACTGACGGTCTTGCGGTAGAACATATCGCCGTCCTACAATCAAGAAGGACATAAGGCTCATATAGG
>DATELS010000735.1:0-6400 GCA_035276365.1 Thermoanaerobaculia bacterium | reverse complement strand
GCGAGTCCGGCGCGGCGCACGGCCTCGCGCCGATACCAGTCGCCCGATCCGAACGAGAGGAACTGCGTCGCCCAGTCGTACCACGGCGCGGTCTCGTCGAAGATGTCGCGGACGAATTCTTCTCGATGGGAAGGATCGCCGTAGTACTTCGTCAGCGGCGGATGCGGCGCGACGCGGCTCATGGCCCGAGCTCCGCGAAGATCGCGCGCACGTCGCGTTGATCGCCGCGCGCGTACGCCGTGTCGATCTGTCTCACGTACTCCTCCGCGGGCCGCGCGTACGTGCGCCCGCCGCCGCCCTTCGCGTCTTTCACTTTCTCCGCACCCATGAGCGAGCGAACGTACAGCACGCGATCATCGACCGACATGTGCAGCCAACGCGCACGATCGATTTCGCGCGAACATCCGAGAAGCGCGAGAACCCACAGACAACCAGCCACCAGCAACCAGTGACGCTTCACGAAGTGGGCTCTTTCCGCCAACGCTGCGCGATGGGCATATCGCGTCCGCTGCCGAATGCCTTTTCCGACACGCGGATCGTCGGCGCGGCCTGGCGGCGTTTGAACTCCGCGCTGTCGACCATCTTCACGATGCGCGACACCAGCTCGCGATCGAAGCCCGCGGCCACGATCTCTTCGACTTCCTTCCACTCCTCGATGTACAGCTTCAGGATCTCGTCGAGCACTTCGTATGGCGGCAGCGTGTCCTGATCCTTTTGATCGGGGCGTAGCTCCGCGGATGGCGCCTTCGTCATCGTCGACTCCGGGATGAGCTCGCGATTGCGATTCATCCACTTCGAGACGCGGTACACCATCGTCTTGTAGACGTCGCCGATGAGCGCGAGTCCGCCGGCCATGTCGCCGTAGAGCGTGCAGTAGCCGACCGCCATCTCCGACTTGTTGCCGGTCGACAGCACCATCGCGCCGGTCCGGTTCGACCACGCCATCAGGATGTTGCCGCGGATGCGCGCCTGGATGTTCTCGTTCGTCGTGTCGAACTTGTGCTCGCCGAAGAGCGCGTCCGTCGCGGTTTCGTAAGGCTGATAGATGTCCGCGATCGGCACGACGTGAAAGGCGATGCCGAGGTTTTGGGCGAGGGTGCGGGCGTCATCGATGGAGCCCTGGGAGGAGAACTGCGACGGCATCGCGATGCCGGTCACGTGCTCCTTGCCCAGCGCCTCCACCGCGATCGCCGCGGTGAGCGCGGAGTCGATGCCGCCGGAGAGCCCCATCACGACGTCCTTGAAGCCGCATTTGCGGATGTAGTCGCGGAGGCCGAGGATGAGGGAGCGGCCGATCTCTTCTTCTTTGCTGATCGAGCTCACCATCTCGCACGGCGAGCCGGTGAGATGCACGAGCGCCGTGTGCTCCTCGAACGCGGGCGCGCAGAAGATCGTCTGGCCCGAGGCGTCGAACACGACCGACGAGCCGTCGAAGAGCAGCTCGTCGTTCGCGCCGATGAGATTCACGTACACGAGCGGCGTGTCGTAGCGCCGCGCGATGCGCGAGAAGATGTCGTGACGCGTGCGCCGCTTGCCGACGTTGAATGGCGACGCCGAGATGTTGAGGAAGATCTCCGCGCCCTGCCGCGCCAGCTCGTCGACGGGATTGCGGCAGTACAGCTTCTTGCCCGAGATCTCGTCGTCGAACCAGAAGTCTTCGCAGATCACGACGCCGACGCGGCGTCCCGCGATCTCCACCGTCGACACATTGCCGCCCGGCTCGAAGTAGCGCAGCTCGTCGAAGACGTCGTACGTCGGCAGCAGCACTTTGTGTTGTTCGAGCAGCACCGCGCCGTTGCGCGCGACGATCGCCGCGTTGTGCAGCGGCTTGCCACACCAGTTCGCGGTGCGCACGGGGCAGCCGAAGATGAGCGTCGTGTCGCCGGTCATCTTCACGAGCGACTCGCGCACTTCGTCCGCGGCGTCGACGAAGAGCTGGCGGTCGAGGAGATCGCGCGGCGGATAGCCGGTCACGGCGAGCTCAGGTACGAGAACCACATCCGCGCCCGCACGTACACCGTCTTCGTACGTGCGCCGGATCAAGTCGGCGTTCGTCGCGATCGCGCCGACGGTCGTGTTGATCTGGCCGATAAACACTCTCATGGCGTCATGGGTAGAGCGTGATGAAGCGCGCCGCGTTTTCACATCCAGTCACAAAAACTTTGTGGCGGCGCGCTAACTTCCGCGGCTCGTTTGCGTCATTGTCCACTGAAGCACAACGTATACGAATTCGGGGCGAAGAGGAACCGATGAAGATCACCCGCATAGCACTCTGTTTGTCTCTCGTCACCGGATTCGCGGTTCATGCGGACGACGCGACGCCCCGTCCCAGCTACACCGCGGTGCGCGCATCGGCCGCACCGGTCATCGACGGTGATCTGAGCGATCCCGTGTGGGCGAACGCGCCGGAGATCACCGGCTTCACGCAACGCGAGCCGGACGAGGGCAAGCCCGCGAAGCTCGCGACGAAAGTGAAAGTCGCGTACGACGACAACGCCATCTACTTCGCCGCGGTGATGGAAGACGACGGCAAGGTGACGCCGCTGCTCACGCGCCGCGACAGCGATCTGTCGAGCGGCGACTACATCCGCATCGCCATCGACTCGCAGCACGACCGCCAGAACGGCGCGGCGTTCTTCGTCAACCCGTCGAACGTGCAGTCGGACACGACGCTCTACAACGACATCTACGACGACCCGAGCTGGGACGCGGTGTGGGACTCGGCGACGAAGGTCAGCGCCACCGGCTGGACGGCCGAGGTGAGGATTCCGTACTCGCAGCTCCGGTTCCCGGACAAGCCCGTGCACACGTGGGGCTTCAACGTCAGCCGCTGGACGAAGCGCATCGCCGAAGGCTCGCGCCTCGTGCACACGCCGAAGAACGTGTCCGCGTTCGTGTCGCAGTTCGCCGATCTCACCGGCATCGAGGGCATCAAGCCGCGGCGCAGCTTTGAAGTCGTGCCGTACGGCGTCGCGCGCACGGACCTGCACAGCCGCGAGTCGAATCCGTTCATTCAGCCCGCGGAGCAGCGGATGGATGCGGGCGTCGACGTGAAGTACGGACTGTCGTCGAGCCTCACGCTGACGGGCACGATCAATCCCGACTTCGGTCAGGTCGAGGTCGATCCCGCGGTGCTCAACCTCTCGCAGTTCGAAACGTTCTTCCCCGAGAAGCGCCCGTTCTTCACGGAAGGCGCGTCGGTGTTCCGCTTCGGCAACGGCCCCGCGAACAGCCGCTGGGGCTTCAACATGTCGTTCCCCACGTTCTTCTACTCGCGTCGCATCGGACGCGCGCCGCAGGGCTCGCTCGACGCCGAATGGCAGGACGCTCCGGGCGAGACCACCATCCTCGGCGCCGCCAAAGTCACGGGCAAAGTGGGCAAGGGCTGGACGGTCGGTCTGCTCGACGCGCTCACGGATAAAGAGCAGGCGTGGTTCCGCACCGGCGCGACGGTCGGCACGGAGACGGTCGAGCCGATGACGAACTATCTCGTCGCGCGCGCGACGAAGGAGTACGGCAAGGACTCGCGCGCGGGCTTCATGTTTACCGCGGTGAACCGCAGCCTCGACGGCGCGCTCGAAGAGTCGCTGCGCGGCAAGGCGTACTTTGCGGGCGTCGACGGCCACACGCTGTTCAAGGACAAGACGTGGCTCCTCGAGTGGCTCGGCGGCTCGTCGCTCGTGCAGGGAACGGAAGCAGCGATCGCGTCGACGCAGCTCAGCGGCGCGCGTTACTACCAGCGTCCCGACGCGAGTCACATCGAGTACGACCCGACGCGCACGTCGCTCGACGGCTGGATGGGCCGCGTGATGCTCGCGAAGCAGAAGGGGAAGTGGCGCCCGAACCTGCAGGTGCAGGCGCTCTCGCCCGGCTTCGAGATCAACGACATGGGCTTCCTGCCGCGCACGGATGCGATCACGACGCACGCGGTCTTGCACTACCTCGACACGGACGTGAAGAAGCACACGCGCGAGATTAGCGCGTGGGTCGCGAAGTTCCAGAATTTCAACTTCGACAACGACATGACGGCGAACGGCGCGACGGGCAACGTCTACACGCAGTTCAAGAATTACTGGAGCGCGTGGGCGTGGGCGGGCATGCACGCGGATCACATCGATGACCGCATCACGCGCGGCGGTCCGGCGATGATCTATCGCGCCGATCAGTACGTGGGCTTCGGCTTCGGCAACGACAGCCGCAAGAAGGTGTACTTCGAGACGGAGACGGAGCAGGTCCGCGACGACTTCGGCGGGACGTACGCGAGCTATTACCTGTCGATGACATACCGCCCGTCGTCGTCGATCCGCTTCACGGTGACGCCGCGCTACAGCGACATGACGGAGATGGCGCAGTACGTGACGACGCTGCGCGACCCGGCGTACACGCCGACGTACGGCAACCGCTACGTCTTCTCCACCCTCGACCAGAAGACCCTCGACCTCGGCATCCGCACCGAGTGGACGGTGAACGCGCGCCTGTCGATGCAGCTCTACCTGCAGCCGTTCGTCGCCAGCGGCGACTATCACGACTACAAGTACCTGACGCGCCCGCGCGACGATGACTTCACGCCGATCGACGTGGCGTACGACGCGGAGGCGAACCGCTACGCCGCGAACGCGACGTCGTTCGGCAACCCGAACTTCAACTTCCGCAGCGTGCGCGGCAGCGCGGTGGTGCGGTGGGAGTTCCGCCCCGGCTCGGCGATGTACGTGGTGTGGAATGAGAACCGCTCGGACGTCTCGCCGCAAGGCGACTTCCGCGTCCGCCGCGACTTCTCCGCGCTGCCCGACGCGCCGTCGCAGGATGTGTTTTTGATCAAGTTCTCGTATTGGTTGCCGATGTAGCGAGAGCGCCAACTGGTAACATCCGTGTTCGATGTCCGACGACTTCGGCACCGTCAACCTGAAGGTCATTCGCCAGCAGTACCGGCGGCATCGCGAGAGTCTCGCGCAGATGATCGCGGACGCGCCAACGGAGCATCTCGCGAATGAGTACCGGCGGCTGATCCGCGACATCGATGTGTCGATCGGGAAGCTCGACGAGCTCGATGGCGCGGCCACACCGCCGCCCGCCGAGGCGGCCGGCGCTCCACAGACTCCGGGGATGCGGCCGCTCGTCTCGACCTATGAGGCCGAGGAGTTGCCGCGCGCGGAGGCGGAGCCGCGCTCGCGGCTGCCGATCATCATCGTCATCGCGCTCGTCGCGCTCGCCGCCATCGGTTGGCTCATCTGGCGCGCGAGCAGCGATCGCGCACCCGAGGGTGGAACGGTCGTCGAAGACACCGTCGCCACGACGTCCACCGCACCCGAGACCTCCGCCACCATCGTCCCCGCGACGCCCGCGGCATCGCTCGCGGTCAAGCCCGCGTCGCACGACTACGGCGTCATTCGCAAAGGCACGCGCGCGACGCGACAGTTCGAAGTGTCGAACACGAGCGACGAGCCGATCACGATGGTCGTCGCGCGCTCGACGTGCCGCTGCCTCTTCTACGAATACCGCGCGCTCATCCCGCCGAAGGGGAAAGAGACCGTCACCGTCACGGTCGACGGCGCGCGCGCGAAGGCCGGCGCGCTGCATGAGACGATTCGCGTGACGTCGAAGTCGGACGCGACCGTCGGCGCCACCTTTGACGTATCCGCAACCGTCCAGTGACATAGAACGGCCGAACCGCCGTGTTCTAATCGCCGCCGTGAAGTTCCCCCTGGTGGTTTTCCTGTCTATCCTTTTGTCTCCTCAACTAGTTGCGGAGGAGGCTCCGCTCACGCTGCCTCCGCTGACGATGGAACGGGCCGTTGAGCTCGCAACGACGCGCAACGAGCGCGCCGCGATCGCCGAAACGCAGGTCGAGGCCGCCGAGGCGCGCGTGAGTCGCGCGCGGACCGCGTTCTTCCCGCGCGTCGACGTCGCCGGCAACTGGCGCAACGACTACAACGATCCGACCGAGCGCACGCTGCAGACGAGCGCGCTCGTGACGCAGCCGCTCTTTGACGCGCGCGTGTTTCCGCTCTATCGCCAGCAGCGCTTCGAGCGCGAGGCGGCGCGGCTCACCGCGACCGACACGAAGCGGCTCGTCGGCTTCGACGCCGCGATCGCATTCGTCGGCGCGTTGAGCGCGGAGCAGGTGCTCCTCGCCGCCGAGCATCGCCGCGACTTCGCGCAGACGAATCTCGCCGACGTGCGCGCGCGCTTCGAGGCGGGACTCGTGAGCTCGAACGACGTGACGCGCGCGGAGCTCGAGCTCGCGACCGCGGTGCGCGGCGTCGCGCAGGCGCAGGGCGACGTGCAGGCGGCGCGCATCGATCTCGAGAATCTGATGAAGGCGGAGGCGGGTCCGCTCGTGCCGCCGGTCGCGTTGCTCGATGCGGCGACGGCGTCGCCCGCGCAGACGAACGCCGAGGTG
>DATELS010000734.1:0-12168 GCA_035276365.1 Thermoanaerobaculia bacterium | reverse complement strand
CTCACGACATCGGGGACGAGCTTTGTGCTCGCCACCGGACTCGCTGCGGGACTTCAACGAGCGTACGCGTACTTTGTCTCGCCGGACGGAATCACATGGACTTCATTTGCTTGCGCGAGCACGATTCCTGTCCTCGCATCGAGCGACAGACCGCACGCGGTAGCGGCCGGCGGCAGTAGTCGGATCGTCCAGATCGTTGCTCCGACTGATCCTGATTCCTCGACGTCAAATGAGCGTGGTCTGATCATTCGAAATTGCAGTTCGGAATCGGCGTGGACGGAAAGCACTGTGTTCGTCGAGCGCGGATCGGCGCGCTTCCAGCCGGCGATCGCCTTTCGCACGCGTCAGTGATCCCCAGAAACAAAAAGGGGTGGGCCGTGAGGCCCACCCCTTCTCGTTACGACTGGGGTAGCGATTAGAACGTGAAGCGGAGGCCGAGGCGGATTTCGCGCGGGGCCTGGTACTGCGAGACCTGGTTGTACAGCGGGTCCGGCGTGATGAGCGTGGCGTTCGGGTCGAAGCCCTTGAAGAACGTCGTGTCATTCACGTTGGACGTGCCGGCGAGCTGGTAGACCGCCGTCGCCGTGTCCGAGTCCAGGAGGTTCAGCACGTTCGCGTTGATTTCGACGCCGTAGCGGCCGGCGAAATTGAAGCGGTGCGCGACGAAGAGGTCCGTCTGCTTGAGGGTCGGCGTGCGGCCGAGGTTACCGCGACCGAACGGGAAGTACTCAGCGCCGTGGATCAGCATCTGCGTCGAGATCGGGGTACCGCTGCCGATGAACTGGTTCAGGCCGAACGTCGTTCCGATCGGGAGCTGGTAGGAGATCTGAGCCTTGAACTGGTGCGGACGATCGGTCGGGAGCGGACCTTCAACCGCGCTCTTCGTGCCCGAGGCGTCGAACAGCGTGTTGATGTTGTCGCCCCAGCGGCCGACGTTCGGATCCGTACGCGCGGAACCAAACTGCGCTTCGTCGCCGCTCGCAAGACCCGGGTAGTTGCCGCGGAGGCGGCTGTACAGGTAGCTGGCATGCAGCGACCAGCGGTTGATGAAGCGCTTCGTGAACTCGAGCTCCGTACCGTCGTAGTCACGGGTCGCCTTCGGGAACGCCGGGATGTCCGGGGTGCCGACGGCGGAGAGGCCGAAGCCCGGGTTACCGATGGTGTAGCTCTCGGAGAACGAGCCATCCGCGTTCTGGACGACCGTGCCGAGGTCCTCGATGCCGCGGAGGAGCTCTTTATGAACGTAGCGGAAGCCGAGGGCCATGTTGTTGCCGAGCTCGTGCTGCGCGCCAACCGAGAACTCCTGCGAGGTCATCGGCTTGAGGTCCGGATCGATCGCTTCGAGCGACGGCTCGCGGAGGTTGATCGAGCCGAGGTACGTCGCGTTCGTGCACGTCGGGTGCGTACCCGAGGCGTTGCTCACGCCCGTGCAGTTGACCTGCGTGTAGTCCGGGGTCTCGAGACCAAACGCGTGCCAGACCCACTTGTCGCCGCCGAACGAACCGCGGGCGAGGTCGAGCTTCGTGATGTCATAGAACTTGCCGTAGCTGGCGTACGCCTTGGTGCGGCCGTTGCCGAAGACGTCGAACGCGAGTCCGACGCGCGGGGCGACCTTCTCGCCGAAGCCGAACTCGATCGCGGGCTCCGCGCCACCGACGTAGTCGGGAACGCGCTCACGCTCGGTGCGGACGCCGAGGTTCACCGTCAGGCGGTTGTTCCACGTCTGCCAGCTGTCCTGGAGGAAGTACGCCAGGTTGTTGCTCTCGACGTTGCCGGCCGTCTCGAAGACGTAAACGGCGACCGCGCCGTACTTGCCGCGCGTACCGAAGAAGTTGTCCACGCGGTTCCACTGATAGCGATACACCGGGGCCTGGTTGCCGACGAGAACGTCGTTCGTGACCTTCTCATACTGCGTGCCGCCCTTGAAGGAGTGGCTGCCGGCGAACTGCGGGAAGAACGACGCTTCGAGCGACCAGTTGTCGCGGGTGAACTTGTCGTGCTGCGTCGCCGAGTTCGTCGGAACGCTGACGAAGCCGTTCGAGCGAACCGAGCCCGCCGGCGTTTCGGGGAACACGTTGTTCGAACCGCGCCAGAACCAGTCCTGGCGAGCGTTGCTGATGCCGATGTCCTTGAGGTTCGTGCTCATCTGGCCGCCGCGGGCGCTGAGGTACCACATCGGCGTCGGGATGAAGTCGAAGTAACCCGAGTAGGCTTTGTTCGTGCCTTCCTGCGAGACACCCGAGTACAGCGACGGATCCGCGGCGCCGCGGCCGTTGCGGCCGGGGAGCGTCGGGTTGTCGAGGGTGCTGCCGGTCTGGTTGTACGCGGCCTTGAAGAGCGCCTTCGCGCCGAGGTTACCGCTGATGTTGCCCAGGATGTTGTCCTGGTGAAGCTTCTGCTCGAACGACTGGCTGGCGGGGAACGTACCCGGATTGACGAAGGTGACGTCGCGCGTCAGCTTGTCCATCGTCGGGTGATACGCGCCGAAGAACCAGATGCGGTCGCGCATGATCGGACCACCGAGGGTGATGCCCGGCTCGATGATCGTCTCGTCCTGCTCCTTGAAGGTCACGTGCTCCGGACCATTGCCGGCCGCGTTCGTCTGCAGGACCGGGCGCTCTTCGCCGTTCCAGCCGCGATCGCGGAAGTAACCCGTCACCGTGCCGGCGAAGTCGTTCGTGCCGGTCTTGGTGATGACGTTGATGACGCCGCCCGTGGCGCCGCCGAACTCCGCTTCGTAACCAGCGGACTTCACCTGCACTTCTTCAACGACGTCCGTGATGACACGCTTGCCCGTGCCGCCGTTCTGCGGATCGGTCGTGTCGACGCCGTCGACGACGAAGCGGTTCTCGAGGGCGGTCGCGCCGTCGATCGAGATACCACCGGCCTTGCCCTCGTTCGTCGCGCCGGCTGCCTGGGTGACGATCGACGTGAAGTCGCGTCCCTTCGGCAGGTTCTCGAACGTCTCCGAACGGATGTTCGTCGAGGTCGAGCTCTGCGTGACGTCAACGACAGGCGCTTCCGCCGTAACGGTGATCTGCTCGGTCACCGCTCCGACCTTCAGCGTCATGTCGACCTTCGGCGACGCGCCGAGGGTGATGACGAGGTTGCTCACGCGCGCGGGCTCCATGCCCGACAGCGTGGCCGTCACCGTGTAGGTTCCCGGAGGAACCGACGCGAAGCGATAGTGGCCGTTGCTCTCGGTCTGCGTCGAGAACTTCTGGCCCTTCGCATTCATTGCTTCCACCGTGACGCCCGGCAGGGCCGCGCCCTGCGCGTCCATCACGGTGCCCTGAATCGCTGCCGTCGTTTCCTGCGCCATCGTCGGCATCGCCGCGACGACCAGAAGCAACAGAGCAAACAGAGCGAGCGAACTACGCTTGAAACTCACCATGTACTCGCCTCCTGTGTGGTTGGTAATTCACGTTCCCGGAGACCTCCCCCGGAACGAACTCGGACTACCGTTATTTGATGATCACCCGGACTCGGAAAACGCGGATTGTACCAATGTCGTTACGAAAATCGAGGCCCTTCACGAATCTCCGCAACTTCCGGCCGAGTTTTGCGTACCCCTCCGCAACAGCGCTGCCACGGGTGCCAACCCTCTAAGTCGCCGCGTGACAACAACTTCGCATTTTGGCGCGAGGCCGCGGATTCAGGGCTTTGGACGCTTCGGTTCAAGATTCCGGAGGCATCCTACGGCTACATCTAAGGAACATAGCGGCGCGTCGGGACCCCTTCCACGCTGCTGATCGACAGCTCCGCGAGAAGCTGCGTCAGCCTCCGCCCTTCCGCCGTCGTCGACTCCCACGTGCGACACAACATCTCCAGATGATGCGGATCGACTTCCGCCGACACCGTGAATCCGTTCGCCGGCTGCTCCGCGCGAATCGTCTCCGTCTTTCTCCACGCGCCGTCGATGTACTCGCACCGCCGCAGCAGATCGCCCTTCCCCGGTTGATACATGTACGCGGCGAGCGGCGGAATCCCGCGCGCATTCGCCTTCTGCTCTTCGAGCGCGCGCACGATGCGCTCCGCGATCAATTCACGCAGCGCGTTGAATGACTCGCGCGACGAGTCGATGATGCGCACGCCCGAGCGATACACGCTCTGCTCGCCCATCGCCTTCGCCAATCGCCACAACGCCGAGCGCACGACGTGACATTCGACGCCGATCTCCGCGCCCTGCCATTGCAGCGACAGCGTGCGCGTGTCGGGCGCGTGGAGTCGCCCCTCATGCGCGAGCAGAAATCCGACGACCGACATCTCGAGCACCTTGACGCGCGTCGATCCGAATCGCGCGGACAACGGCATGTCGAGACTGATGCGGCCGTAGCGTCTGCGCTCCTTCGGCGCAGCAACGTCAGTGAGCACACATCCATGATGCACCAGACGCGCGACACGTGCGCCGACCTATAATCGCGCCATCCCGATGTCTTTCACGAAACGTTACCTGCTCTGGCTTCTCGCGCCGCCGCTGGCGATCAGCATTGTTCCGGCGCTGCTGTTTCTGTCGCAGGTCGTGCAGCTTTCGGTGCGCGGCGCGCTCGCGCTCACCGCGCTCCTCGTCGTCTCCTACATCCTCGGCTGCTTCGTCTTCACCGCGGGCGTGCGTCCGTACGCGCAGGCAGTCGAAGACGCGCTCGGCGGACGCGGCGATCTCTCGAAAGCAATGTCCGCGTGTCTCGAGCGGACGAAGATGTTGTCCGTGATTCTGTGGCTCGGCGGCGGATTGCTGTTCGCGATCATCGCCGCCGTGCTGCTGATGCGCTCCGCCCTCGGCTTCGCCTACTTTGCGGTCGCGGGACTCATCGCCGGCTTCGTGTCGATCGTGTGGGGCTACGCGATGGGCAAGCATCGCTTGACCGAAGCGGCGGAAGGCAAGCGCGTTCACTACATCGGCCGCGAGCTCTCCCTCGGCAAGAAGATCGCGATCGTCTTCATCGGATCGCTGACGATCTCCTCCGCCGCGCTGATCCTGCTCATCTCTTCACGCGTCTCGACGACGCTCGAGACGCTCGCGATCACTTCCGAGACGGATCGATTTCAGCGCGTGTTCGAGAATGCGAACATCATCGCTCACGTCGATGCCGCGGCGCTCGACACGTTGCGCATCTACATCCCCGCCGAGTATTCGCTGCACGTCATCGATCCGAAGACCGGCGCGGTGACGAGCACGAAAGATCCGCTGACCGCGGAGGAAGCCGCGGCGATCCGCCGCATCCGCAATGGCGACAGCAGCGCGTTCATCAGTCCGCACGTGAGCCGCTTCGCCACATTGAAAGACGGATCGATTCTCGTCCTCGCCATTCCATGGACGCCGTATCGCAACATCCCGTTTCAGATCACGCTCTACACGATCATCGTCGCGCTGCTGACGACCGCCGTGTTCAGCGCCGCGACGGTCGTGCTCTCGCGCGACGTCACGCTGCCGCTGCGCGAGCTGCGCAGCCTCGCGCGCGAGATGGCCGAGGGAAACTTCGACGTCGCGCCGCGCGTGTTCGCGGACGATGAAGTCGGACAGCTCGCGCACAGTTTCGGCGAGACCCGCTCCAACCTCCGCCGTCTCCTCGGCCGCGTCGGCGGCAGCGGCACAACGATCACCGATGGCGTGCGCGTGATCACCGACGGCACGGGCTTGCTCCTCTCGCGCTCGCGCGATCAAAGCGAGCTGACGGAAAGCTCGTCGATGTCGGTCGAGAACGTGCGCGGCGGCATCAGCAGCGTGCTGCACGCCGCGGACACGGTCACTGACCTTACGCAGGACGCCTCCGCGCGCGCGCTGCAACTGCAGGCGTCGGCCGAAGAAGTCGCGCGCAGCATGGACTACCTCTTCCAGTCGGTCGAGAAGACGTCTTCGTCGACGACGCAGATGAACGCGTCGATGAACGAGATGTCGAAACGCACCGAGGTACTCGCGGGGATCGGAGAGGAAGTGCTGTCGTTCGTCTCCGAGATGGACTCGACCGTCGCCGAACTGCTCGCGAGCTCGCAGTCGACCGCGGAGATCGCGCAGCAGGTGCGCGAGGATGCGCGCGCGGGCGGCGCCGCTGTCGATCGCACGGTCGAAGGGATCAACGTCACGCACGAGCTGACGATGAGCACCGCGTCGACGATCGACGAGCTGCAGCGCAGCGTCGGCCAGATCAGCCAGATCCTCACCGTCATCGAAGAAGTCGCGAATCGCACGAACCTGCTCTCGCTGAACGCGGCGATCATCGCGGCGCAGGCGGGCGAGCAGGGCGCGGGATTCACGGTCGTCGCCGACGAGATCCGCGAGCTCGCCGAGCGCACGCGCGGCTCGACGAAAGAGATCGGCACGATCATCAAAGCCGTGCAGTCGGGCTCGCGCCAGGCCGTGCAGAAGATGCACGAGGGCGTCGCGAAGGTGACGGACAACGTGAAGCTCGCGCGCGACGCCGCGGCCTCGCTCGCGAAGATCGTCGACAGCGCGACGCGCTCGTTCGAGATGGCCACGCGCATCTCGCGCGCGCTCGGCGAGCAGTCGCAGGCGAGTCGCCGGCTGCACGAAGTGACGTCGCGCATGTCGGATCACATCGCCGAGATCAATCGCGCCACGCGCGAGCAGGCGCGCGGCACGATGCTGATGGCGCAGGAGTCGGAGCGCGTGCGCGACATCGCGGCGCAGGTGAAGAACGCGACGGAGGAGCAGTCGTCGGCCGGCAAGGGCATCACCACCGCGCTCGAGAAGATCGCCGAGGATGCGCGGGCGATGCGCGACTTGCTGGAGCGCCAGCTTCAGGAGACGGACCGCATCGCCGACGCGTCGCGCGTCATGCTCGATATCGCGACGCAGAACGACGCGATGGCGCGCGAGTTCAACACGACGCTGATGAATCTCGTGCGCAGCGGCCAGGACTTCGAGGCCGAGGTGACGCGGTTCCGGTACAGCGGAGCCGATCAGAGTTAACTTTCGCCGCGCTCTTCCGTAGTAAGCGCGCACATGAAGCTCGCGCTCGTCCTCTTCGCCGTCTCGCTCACCACACTCCCGCCCGTGCCGCTCGTCGAGACGACGAAGAACGGCCAGGCGGTGAACTTCGATCTGCTGCTGGAGAACGGCGGCGACGCGAAGCTGACGATCACGCAGATCGAGGCGACGCTCCTCGGCCCGCACGACGCGCTCGTGACGCAGCGCCGCCTCGCGGAAAACGGCGACAGCATCGCCACGCTGCCGCAGCGCACGATCGAGCCGCACGCGAAGCTCGTCGTGTTCAATCCGTTCGCGAGCTTCGAGTCCGAGTACGCGCTGCAGAAGATTCGCTACGAGGTGACGTTCGACAACGGCGAGAAGTCGACGGTCGTCGTCGCGCCGCGCGCATACGAGACGAAGACGAACTTGATCCTGCCGCTGAAAGGCCGCGTGTTCGTGCACGACGGCCACGACTTCTACAGCCATCACCGCCGCCTCGACGTCACCGGCCCGATGACGACCGCCCTCGGCATCACGGAGAACATGACGCGCTACGCGTACGACTTCACGGTGATCGATGAGCAGGGCCGCATGCATCGCGACGACGGCGAAACGAACGATGAGTGGTTCGGCTTCGGCACGGACATCGTCGCGCCGGGCGACGGCGTCGTCGTGAAGTCGGCGAGCGATCGCGCGGACGGCACGAAGTCGCAGCGCGCGCCGCTCGATGGCGAGGCAGTGATGAAGGACATCACGCTGATCTTCGGCAACTACGCGATCATCGATCATGGCAACGGCGAGTTCAGCCTCCTCGGCCACATGCGCAACGGCAGCGTGACGGTGAAGCCGGGCGATCGCGTGAAGCAGGGACAGAAGATCGGCGAGATGGGCTGCTCGGGCGACTCGATGTTCCCGCACCTCCACTACCAACTCCAGCGCGACGCGCACCTCGGCGAAGGTCTGCCGTCATCGTTCCGCGACTACAAGCGATTCACCGGCGCGGCGTGGTTGCGCGTGACGCGCGGCGCGATCGACACGGGCGACGTCGTGCAGTCCGCGCGCTAGACGGAACACACCCACACGACATCCTCCGCGTTGATCCGCAACTGCGGATCGACGCGGCGCAGCACCTCGCCGTTGCGCTCGATCGCGAGGACGGGCGTGTCGAGATCGCGCGCCATCCTCCCGTCGCACGTCGCACCTTCGATGCGGAGCACGCGGCGGTGCTCCTCGCGAACGCGCGCGTGGCGGCCGAGGAGGCGGGACGAGAGCATTTGGCCGGAGATGTCGGCGATGGAGAGCGCGTAGTCCGCGCCCGCGCGATGGATGTTCTCCAGATTGCGCGAGTGATTCACGCGCGCGATGATCGGCACGTCCGGCGCGAGATCGCGCGCGATCACCGTCGCGAACAACGTCGAGTCATCGCTGTCGAGCGCGAGGATCAACGCGCGCGCCTCGTTGATCTGCGCGCGATCGAGCACCGAGGCATCGAGCACGTCGCCGACGACATTCACCTTCAATCCCGCCTGCCGCTCGATGACGCGCACGTCTTCGCCGACGTCCGTCAGCAGCTCGTGCACCTTGCGCCCGACTTCGCCGAATCCCGCAATCACGAACGGACCGCTCGCGTGCAGCAGCGGCGTCGCCGCGATGCGCGCCGATTCGTCGAGCGCTTCCGAAGTCCCCACGAGCTCGAGCACGACGCCGGGCTCGATCACGATCTCGGGCGAGCAGCGCGTCTCGAGGCGGCTGCGGCTCCAGATGCCGACGATCGTCGCGGGCAGGCGCACGTCGCCGATCTTCTTTCCCGCGAGTGGACTCGCCGATGACACGCGCAGCTCGCGGCGCTCGAAGCCGTCGATGCTCTCCAGTCCCGGAAGCCGCGGGCTCAGTCGATCACTCGCATGCGCCGCGAGCGCGGCCGCGACGATGTGACGCGGCGTGTAGACCGCGGTCGCGCCCGCGAGCTCCATCGGCTTGCGATGCGACGGATCTTCGACGAACGCGAAGATGTCGCCGGAGAAGCCCATCTGCCGCGCGCGCAAAATCAGCGCGGCATTCTCTGTGTCCGCGCCGTTCGCGACGATCGCGCGTGCCGCGTTCAGCCGGCACACATCCAGCGCGTCTTCGTCCGAGCGGCTGAACACGACCTCGCGCCGCTGCTCCATCAACGCGCGCGCCTCCGCCTCGTCCGTCTCGACGACCAGCGCCGGCACGCCGCTCTCGGCGAGCCGCTGAATGAGCGTCTCGACCGCGGGACCGAACGCGTAGATGACGACGTGATTCGCCAGCTTGTCGTTCGCGACGCGCGGCACGCGCTCTTCGAAACGCTCTTCGAGAAACGGCACGAGGTAAATCGGAATGATGAGGAAGACGAGAAACACGCCGACGAACTGCACGGCCACGACGAGGACGACCATCAGCGGATGCTTCCAGTTCGAGTCGGCGCCGTAGCCGGTCGTGCTCAGCGACTCGCCCGCCCACTCGAACGCCTGCCAGAACGTGCGCGGCTTTCCTTCGAGCCGCGCCATGCCGATCTGATAGAGCACGGCCGTGATGATCACGAACGCGATCAAAGCGACGATGAGCAGGACGAGACGCTGCGCAGGACGGCGCACGAGTTCATGATAGTCGCCGATGCAACTGCTCTGTACCGTGCGCGGCTGCCGCGCGCCGCTCGCGCGCGAGGAGCGCGCGTATCGCTGCGCGAACGGACACGCGTTCGACGTCGCGCGCGCGGGCTACGCCAATCTGCTGCAGCCGCAGGATCGCCGTTCGCGCGCGCCGGGCGACACGCCGGAAGCCGTGGCCGCGCGTCGCAGATTTCTCGACGCGGGACACGCACAACCGTTGACGGACGCGATCGTGCGCGCGCTGCCATTGCGTGAACGCGCGACGCTGCTCGACGTCGGCTGCGGCGAAGGGCATCATCTCGCCGCGTTTCGCGATGCGTATTCCATCGAAGGCTGCGGCATCGACATCTCCGTGCCGACGATCGAGCTCGCCGCGAAGCGCCATCGCAATTGTTTGTGGATCGTCGGCAACGCCGATCGCTTTCTCCCGTTCGCCGACGCGTCGCTCGACGCGATCACGTCGATCACCGCGCGCATGAATCCGGAGGAGTTCCGCCGCGTGCTCGCGCCCGAAGGCACGCTGCTGATCGCGATCCCGGGCCCCGACGATCTCCTCGAGCTCCGCGCCACCATCCTCGGCGAACCTATCGAGCGCGATCGCGTCGAGCGCACAGTCGCGCTGTTCTCGCCGTTCTTCACGCTGCGCAAACACGAGACGATCCGTCACGTCGCGCGACTCGATCGCGGCGCGATTCTCGACGTCATGTCCTCCTCGTATCGCGGCCTGCGCACGCGCGAGCGCGAGAAGCTCGAGCAGATCGACGCGATGGACGTCACGCTCAGCCGCGACCTGCTCATCTTCTGAGTTACGATCGCGGCATGCGATCCAAATTCGTTCTCCTCGCGCTGGCCGCGCTCTGCGCGTGCACCACCTCGCGTCCGCTCGTCGACACCCGCGACGCGAATCTCGTCGACCTCACGTATGCGTACGACGAGCACACGCTGTACTGGCCGACGTCGCCCTCCGCGTTCGAGCACAAGGAGCTGTCGTACGGTCCGACACCGGGCGGCTACTTCTATTCGTCATATTCGATCTCGACGCCGGAGCACGGCGGCACGCACCTCGACGCGCCGATTCACTTCGCCGAGAAAGGTCGCACCGCGGATGCGATTCCGCTCGAGCAACTGATCGCGCCGGCGGTGGTGATCGACATCGCGCAGCAGTCGGCGGCAAACGCGGACTATCGCCTGACCGCGGATGACGTGCGCGCGTGGGAGTCGCAGCACGGCGCGATCGCGCCCGGCACGATCGTGCTGCTGCACACGGGCTGGGGCAAGCGCTGGCCGGACCGCAAGTCGTACTTCGGCGACGACACGCCGGGCGCGACGGACAAGCTGCACTTCCCATCGTTCGGCGAGGACGCGGCGAAGCTGCTCGTCAACGAGCGTCGCGTGGCCGCGATCGGTGTCGACACGGCGAGTATCGACTATGGCCAGTCGACGGATTTCATCGTGCACCGCATCGCGAACGGCGCGAACGTGCCGGGACTGGAGAACATCGCCAACCTCGAGCAGGTGCCCGCGCGCGGCGCGACGCTGATCGCGCTGCCGATGAAGATCAAAGGCGGCTCCGGCGGGCCCGTCCGTATTGTGGCGCTGGTGCCGAGGTGAGGCGTGGCGTGATGGGAATCACGCGCGGCTGAGGCGTCTTCTCTCTAACATCACAGCGGGTCCAGAGCCAATTCAGGGAGTCCTCATGACAGCGAAATCGCGTGTGTTTTCCGTTTGCCTGCTGCTCGTCGCGGCGATGCCAGCCCTCGCCACGACATTCATCATGCCGACGGACGACGAGATGGTGTCGCGCTCGAAGCGCATTGTGATCGGGACCGCGCAGTCGTCGTTCGTGCGCGAGCGCGACGGCAACGTCGAGACCGTCTATGTCTTCGCGATCGAGCAGACGCTCAAAGGCAGCGGCACGGACGGAGACACGATCGAAATCGTCTCCCCCGGCGGCGACCTCGGCCGCCGCGGCGTGATCGTGCAATCGGCCGCGCATTTCGCGATGGGCGAGAAGGCGCTGCTGTTCCTCAATGAGAGCCACGGCAACTGGACTCCCACCGACCTGACCCTCGGCAAGTTCCGCTTCGTCACGTCGAACAAAGGCGATCGCCTGCTCACACGCGACATGGACGACGTCACGGCGTGGGAGCGCAACGGCGCGCCGCATTACGAGAAAGTGCGTCGCGAAGAGGCGTTTCTGCATTTCATCCACGACCGCGTCGCGGGACGCGAGGTGAAGAAGGACGAGCAGAATTACCTCGTCGATCCGTCCACAGTGGTCCTCGTGCCCGTCGACCGCACGCGGCGCGTCAAAGCGGACACGACGTACAGCGCGGGCAGCTACACGTCCAACGTCACGTGCCCGCCGCCGTTCTGCGTGCCGCAGGTCGGGCCGTACCCGTCGCGCTGGCCCGATTTCGATACGGCCGGAGGCACGGTCACCTTTCACAAGAAGAACGATCAGAACATCAGCGGCGCCGGAGACGGCGGCGTGAGCACGATTCAGAGCGGACTCGCCGCGTGGACGAACGACTGCGGCTCGAAGGTGAACATCGTGTATGGCGGCACGACGACGACGGCCTCGGCCGATTTCGACAGCGTGCA
>DATELS010000733.1:0-9547 GCA_035276365.1 Thermoanaerobaculia bacterium | reverse complement strand
GCAGGATGCCGAGGACGCGATCGTCGGTGGGAGTGGCGGCGAGAACGCGTCGATACAACTCGATCGCCTTCTCGTTCTCTTTCGCCGCCACATACGCCTCGGCCAAACTGTCCCACGCGTTGATCGTCTGCGGATACGCCTCGTTCTCCATGCGAAAGACTTCGATTGCGTCGTCGACGCGGCCGCTGCCGAGGAGTTTGTAGGCAGCGTTGTTCAAGACACTGTCGGATGGCGGATGCGCGGCGTCGAACTGCGCGCGCGCCTTCGCGACGCCTTCGCGATTGAGCACGCGCAGGAATGCGACGTCGGGCGTGATCTCGCCGAGCTCCTCGACATGACGCACGTTCCAACCGCTCGCGGTCTTCACCCATGTCTCACGCTGCCGGACGCGCGTTGTGCGCGTGATCGGTTCGCCTTCGTCGCCGAACGCATCACGCGCGTACTCGGCCGTCGTCTCGACGATGCGCTCGTCGCCGCGCGTTTCGTCGCGATCGATGGTGAGTCGCGTCTGCTTGCCGAACGATGCGATGCGTTTCGCGAATTGATTTGCGTCGAGGACTTCGCCCGTGAGCAACTCCGCGGTGAAGTCGGCGGAGCGCGGTGGCGGCGTCGATTGCGTGTGTGTTGCGCAGGCGAAGGTTAGCGTGAGGAGGAGAAGGGGGAGCGCGCGGGAGTTCATGAGAGTTGAACGTGAGACGCAGAAACCGCGCCGCGGTTAGCGACGCATCGCGCGCGACTCGAGCACGCGCACGCCGGGCTCATCGCGACGCGCGGCGTCCACGAGCGCGCGCGCGACGTCCGCGCCTTCGATCGGACGATACTTTGGCGGAGTGAGCCAGCCGAAGCGCTTCGCGATCTCTTCGCCGAGGCGGCGCTCGGTGCGCGGGCCGAGGAGGAGGGAAGGCTGGGCGATCGTGAGGCTGCGGTAGCCGAGCGCGCGCAAGTCGTCTTCGAGCTCGCCCTTCACGCGGTTGTAGAAGACGCGCGACGTGCGGCTCGCGCCGAGCGCGCTGACGAGGAGGTAGTGACGCGCGCCTTGCGCAAGGCCGAGGCGCGCGGCGGTGAGCGGGAGGTCGTGGTCGACGAAGCGGAAGCGCTCCTGCGAGCCGGCGACTTTGATCGTGGTGCCGAGCGCGCAGAAGATTTGGTCGACGGCGAAGACGTCCGCGTGCTGCTCCATCTCGGCGAGATCGAAGACGTGCTCGATGAGCTTCGCATTGCGCGTGCCGGTGGCGCGTCGCGCGACGACGCGTACTTCGCTGACGTCGGAATCGGCGAGGAGTTGCGTGAGGAGCTCGCGGCCGACGAGACCGGTCGCGCCGAGGAGGAGGACGCGTCGCATGCGCGCATGCTACATCCGGCGCGCGCGTGCGGACGTAGTTGAGGGTGCGCATGAAACGTCTCGCACTCGCTGCCTCTCTGCTCGCCGCGCCGCTCGTCTTCGCGCACGACTTCTGGATCGAGCCGTCGACGTTTCATCCTGCCGAGGGAACGAACGTCACGGCGGCGCTGCGCGTCGGACAGAAGTTGAATGGCGAGCCGCTGCCGCGCATCCCGCCGCTCATCGATCGATTCGTGTTGAAGGGCGCGCGTGCCGAGGAGGCGGTCGAGGCGCCGGTCGTCGGACGGCCGGGCGCGGATCCCGCGGGCGTGACGCGCATCGCCGACGCCGGTCTGCACTGGCTCGCGTATCAAAGCAACGCGTACCCGGTGACGCTCGACGCGCAAAAGTTCGAGGACTATCTGCGCGACGAAGGGCTGGAGCGGATCGTCGCGTTGCGCGCGAAGCGCGGACAGTCGGCGGCGCCGGGACGCGAGCGGTTTTATCGCTGCGCGAAGGCGCTGCTCGAGACCGGACTCTCCGGCGACGTCACCACGCCCCTCGGCTTCACGTTGGAGCTCGTGCCGCGCAAGAATCCGTACGCGATGCGCGCGGGCGGCGAGCTGCCGGTGACGCTGCTGTTCCGCGGGAAGCCGATCGCGAACGTGCTGGTCGTGGCGATGAATCGCGAGAATCCGGAGCAGGCGGTGCGCATGCGCACGGACGCGCACGGACGCGCAACGCTGCGGCTGCCGCGCGCGGGCTTCTGGCTCGTCAAGGCCGTGCACATGGAGCCGGCGCCTGCGGATGCGGGAGTCGATTGGGAAAGTTGGTGGGCGTCGATTACATTCGACCTCCCACAATGAGACGGCTCTTCGCGGTTTTGCTGTTGTGCATCGCAGTGCGTGCGTCGGCGCACGAGCTGGGGATGGTGCAGGTCGAGGCGACGTTCCACAAGGACGGGACGTTCGCGGTCGACCTGGTCGTCGACCCGGAACACGTGCCGCCGTATGCGACCTCGGCGTCTTCCTTTCTGCGCGACGTCGCAAAGTCGGCAGTGATCGCATTCGACGGCAAGCGCGTGCCGTTCACGCAGGTGCCGGTGAAGTCGACGCGGCTCCGTCTCACGGGACGCACGCCGCAGAACGTCTCCCGTTTCACCTTCTCCGACCCCGAGATCCTCGGCTACTTCGTGTTGTCGCTGCAGAACGAGGGACAGGCGCAGAAGGTGACGCAATGGGTGGAGGGCGGGAAGACGAGCGAGCCGTTCGCGCTCGATCGCGCGGTGGTGCCGCTGAGCCGCTGGTCGATTGTGCGTCTCTACCTCGCGCTCGGGTTCACGCACATCCTCCCGCGCGGCCTCGACCACGTGCTCTTCGTCCTCGGCATTTTCCTGCTGGCCGTGAAACTGAAGCCTGTGTTGTGGCAGGTGTCCGCGTTCACGCTCGCACACACGATTACGCTGGCATTGACGGTCTACGGCGTCGTGTCGCTCCCGCCGCGCATTGTGGAGCCGCTGATTGCACTGTCCATTGTGTATGTCGCGGTCGAGAACGTATTCACGTCGACCTTGCACGCCTGGCGGCCGTTGATCGTGTTTTGCTTCGGCCTATTGCACGGAATGGGCTTCGCCGGCGTCCTGACCGAGATCGGCTTGCCGCGCTCGGAGTTCGTCCCCGCGCTGCTCGCGTTCAATGCGGGCGTGGAGTGCGGACAGCTCACGGTGATTCTCGTGGCGTTCCTCGTCGTCGGTCTGCCGTTTCGCAAGAAGCCGTGGTACCGGCAGCGCATTGTGATTCCGGGCTCGCTGTTGATCGCGGCGACGGGTTTGTATTGGTTCGTACAGCGCGCGCTATTGTGACTGCGCGAGCGCGGCGTTCCACTGTGTTTCCAGGCCGAGTTTGCGAACCCATCTCTCGAGATACGCGAAGTCGAGAGTGGGTCGCTGAACCCGGAGAACCGTCACGGCATCCTCGATCTGGCGTTCCGATCGGCCGGCCTTTGCCCACGCGAGCTTGGCGAGGATGATGTCTTCCGGAGAGACGACCGAAACGGTCAGGCCTTCCGCGTCAAGGTCTCGACGGCGCGCAAACTCTTCGACGTGAAACTCGTCGAATGCAGGCAGGATGAAATCGACTTTCCACCCCGTGGCGTGATCGATGACGTTGAATTGGCCGCGATGGCGCAGCGCATCCATCGCGTCTTCGAGGTCGGTGTAATACGCGTCTGCCGGCAGCAATTCAATGAAGCGCGTGAGTTGATCCCGATTCGGGAAGATGATGATGTCGATGTCTTTTGTCGCGCGCGGGATGCTGTGCAGCGAGCTCGCGTAGGAGCCGGTCAGCATGTACGGCACCTCCGCGGCGTTCAGTGCCGCCACAATCCGGGCGAGCAGATCGCGCGTCGTCACGGGCGCGGGCGCCGGAAGCCGTAGAGCAGGTACAGCATCTCGTCGTCGAGCTCCGACTCCGTGAGCTCCGGGCGGCGGGAGCGGAGGCCGGCGCGGCTGAGCGAGCGCGCGAATTCGCTCATCTCCATCGTCATGCGCAGCCGTTCGGCGGGGGAGAGGCGGCGGTGGATCTCATCCTGAAGCTCCTCCGCCGCGGGGTTGGTGTCTCGAGCCGGCATGCATCGTCACGATAGCATGCCGGCTCGCGGGGAGCGTGTTTACGGCAGGTATTCGGCGGCCGAGATGAAGCGGCCGTCGTTGGTCTTGTTGTCGACGACCACCGCGTAGCAAACCGCGGAGTCGGAGGGGTCGAACTGCACGGAGCCGTTGCTCACGACGGTCGTCAGTGCGGTCTGGCCCCAGCCGTTCGCGGGCAGATTCAGGTCGACCGAGCCGAGCGTGAGCTTCCCCGTGGCGTCGAGGACCGTTGCCTTCACCTTGTTCGCGGCGTCGGTCTGATTGAAGCAGCCGACGTTCGTGCGCGCGCTCGAATCGACTGTGATGCCGGGGCTGAACGACCGCGACGCGGTGCCGGCGAATTCGAGGACCGAAATCGGCGTCCCGTACCGTCCTCCCGTATTCGTCCACACCTCGGCATTCACGACGAAGCGATTGCTCGGATTCGGCGCGCGGAACGTCACCGCGCCACCGCCCGAGTAATGAAACACCGCGTCGAGAAAATTCGCGTACGTGCGCAGCTCGCCCGCGGCGAGGTTGATCGTCGCCGTACGCTTCGTGCCGTTCGCGTCATAGAGCGTCGCGTCGACGGCAAACGCGGTCGCGGTCGGATTGAGCAGCGCGACGAACGTCTGGAAATTCGCGCCATTGACGCCGCTCGTGTTCGACATGACCGGCACGGTCTGGAAATCGGATGCGAAATTCTGCGAGAGTGCGCGACGCGACTGCGCGGCGGCGGGAATTGCCGCCACAATGAGAAACGCCGTAATGAATTTGAGTCGGTTCATGATCGTTCTCCTGTTCTCTGTGATCCTTACGGCTGCGGCGTCGCCGGATTCGGCGGCGTGGCCTGCGTCGGCACGTTGATGCCGCCGTGTCCCTGCAGCAGTCCCTGATGCGCCGGCGCGAGGAACGGGAAGCGCGGCAGGAAGTCCTTGTCATTGACCTCGACGCCCTTCGCCAGTCCGGCGGCCGGATCGCCCGCGGCGATGAGGCTGATCAGCACCGTGTTGACATTGACCTGATGCCGGTTCGGCGCGCTGCCGCCGCCGAGGCGGCGTCCATTGGGGAAGGACGAGTCGATGGACGCGTCGAGCGTAATGACGTCGCCCGTCGAGCCATCCGCGACTGGAATGGGACGTCCGAGGTTGATGGCATTGATGATGTCGAGTCGCGGTCCCTTGAGCGTCGTCACGGCGGATGCGGGGACGCCGAGGGCTTTGTAGATTCCGAGGGCATCGAGGTCGCGGACGAGGACGGGATAGAGCACGTCCGCGCCGAAGCGCGTCACGTCCTTCATCGGCGTCGTGTGCAGATAGAGCGTCTGGCGCTGCGTGCCGACGAGGCCCGCATTGAAGAGCGGCAGCGCATTACGGCCGACCTGCTCATAATTGCCCGAGCCGCGCAGTCCGGTGACGATATTGTTCACGTCGACCGTCTGGATCGCCTGGCGGCTGATGCTCACCCAGATGCGCAGCAGTGCGTCGGTCGACGTCGCGTTCAGCGTGCCATTGTGCGGAATTCCATTGGGGAACAATTCGGCGGTCGGCACTTCGAGCGCGATCGAAAAGACATTGAAGCCCGTGAATACGTCTTCAATGGGCGTACTGCGCGCGCCCTGAATGCCGCCGAGATCGCCGCGGCCGAGGTTGACGAGGTCGAAGATGCCCTTCTCGTCGAGCTGATACGGATCGTCGAACTGGCCGGCGACGATGCGCGCGCCGTTCGACAACTCGTGGATGAACGTGTCGATGAACGCCTGGTCATAGAGACCCTGCTCGCGGCTCGCGGGCTCGCCGGAGTCGTAGCCCTTGAAGGGGCCGAGGCCGTAGACAAGACGGTCGGTCTGCGGACCGTGATTGTTCGGCAGGACTTTCAGGTTCTCGCCGATCACAGTGGGCGAGGCGTTGCCCGGCGCCATCACGCGCGTCACCGTCATCGTTTCCGTGCCGCCCGTGAGCTGCCACAGCAACTCGTTGCCGCCGCCCAGCGCATCCGTCGGACTCGGCGCGCCCTCCGGCGTCAGCGTGTTCTTGAATTCCACGCGATAGATCGCCTCGTCCTTGAGGCTCGTCCCTTTGCCGATGTGGAACTCGTAACGATATCCATTACACGCGCGGAAGCCCTGATTACCCTGCCCCGGCTCGTGCAAGGGATTGAAGTCCATGATCAGATACAGCTTGTCGTGCGTTCCGTTGGAGACCCACGCGTACGTGTCGGTATTGTCCGCGCAGGGCTCATTGAGGACGGACAGCGCCTCGCGGTGGCTGGACGCGAAGGCGGGAGCGGAAAGTGTGAGGATTCCCAGCAAGAGGATGCCGGCCAACCGGCGATCGAGAGAGATGCTCATCGGTTCTCCTTTGTTGTTGCGTTACGCGACAACTACGGCGAGGAACGAGAACCGGTCGTGTGGTGAAAAGAAGCAATCCGGAGAGGCGCGACGCGCGTAATTACTCGGGCACGAGCTCGGTCGTGGAGTCGCGACGGCGCCCGCGGCGGAATCCCATCACATATTTTTTCGACGCCGGCGTCGGGTATTTCTCCGCATACGCCTCGTCGACCGCGCGCTTCAAACGCTCGCTGCGCGTCTGCACGGCGCGGACGCGAATCCGGCGCTTGCCGACCTCGATGATGCCGTGCGGATCCTCGCGGAACGTGTGATACCAGCCGTCCGGCTTCAGCGTCCACGAGCGGACGAAGACGCGTCCCTCGACGACCACCACCCAGATGCCGATGACGCGATGCGTTTTCCCGGCGCGGATGCCGAGGATTTTGGCGGCGTCGATGGAGGCGACGACGTTCGGCGGGAAGCGGCGCGCGGGCATGGTGCTTTCCATACTGCCATGAGCCGTAGAATGAGCCAATGCTGGCCATTCCGGGCCGCCTGAACGTCGCTCTCGCGCTGATTGCGGTGGCGGTGGCGGGCGCGCTGTTGCGGTTCGTCGCGCATGCCGACGCGCTCGCGTTGCGCCTCGTCGGCGCGCTCGCGTTCTCCTACGTCAACAACACCATCTTCTCGCTGCTGCACGAGGCCGTGCATGGCGTGTTTCATGGCGACGAGCGATGGAACGCGATGTTCGGACGGTGGCTGGCAGCGTTCTTCCCCACCTCCTTCACGCTGCAGCGCTTCTTTCACCTCGGACATCACCGTCGCAATCGGACGGAGGCCGAGCGCTTTGACTACATCGCGCCGGGCGAGAGCGCGCTGCTCAAACGCGTGCAGTGGTACGGAATCCTGACGGGCTTGTACTGGCTGCTGCCGCCGCTGTCGTGCCTCGCGTATCTGGTCGCGCCGCGCGCGTTCGCGACGCGGTTCGTGCGCGAGGAGGAGTGGAGCCGCCAGTCGGGCGCGGAGGCGATGGTCGAGGGACTGGAGCGGGTGCCGAGGGGCGTGGCGCGTGCCGAGATCGCGTTCGCGATCGCGTGGCAGTGCGCGCTGTTCGTCGTGCTCGACTTGAACTGGCAGGCGTGGGCGCTCTGCTATGGCGCGTTCGCGATCAACTGGAGCTCGCTGCAGTACGCCGATCACGCGTGGTCGCCGCTCGATCGCGTGGAAGGCGCGTGGAACCTGCGCGTCAATCGCGTCGTGCAGTGGCTGTTTCTCAACTATCACCATCACAAGGCGCATCACGCGAATCCGAAAGTGTCGTGGATTCACCTGCCGCGCTTCGTCGACTTCGCGGAGCGGCGGCCGTCGTTTCTGCGCGTCTATTTGCAGATGTGGCGCGGACCGCGTCCGCTGCCGGGAGACGCGCGATGAGGTTCGTGGCGTGGCCGGGATGGCGGCACTTGCGCTACGCGGCATTGTGGATGTTGCTCGTGAACGTGCTGTTCGTTGTCGTGTACTTTGGGACGGACACGATCACCGCGCGGCGCGCGCATCACCTGCATTTGTTCGCCGCGCCGGAACTGGCCATTCCGCTATGGGCGCCGGCGATCGTCGTCTATGACTCGTTGTATTTCCTGTTCCTGCTTGCGCCGTTCGTGTTGCGTACGCGGGACGCGTTCCGCGCGCTGGCGTGGAGCGCGGCGGCGACGATCGTCATCGCGGGAGTGTGCTTTCTGCTGTTCCCCGCGGAGCTCGGATTCGCGCCGCCGTCCGTCGACGGCTCCTTTCGCGCGCTCTTCAACGCGTCGGACCGCCTGAACCTCGACTACAACCTCGTGCCGTCGCTGCACGTCGCGCTGGCGGTGTTGTGTCTGCTCGCGTTCTGGCCCGCGGCATCGATGGTCACGCGCGTCGCGCTGGCATTGTGGGGCGTGAGCCTCGCCGCGTCGACGCTGCTCACGCATCAGCATCACGCGCTCGACGTCGCCACCGGCGCGTTGCTCGCGGCGTTCGTCTTCGCGATGGTGAGGAGGACGATCGTTGTCCATTGAGCCGGTCGTCGTGCCGTTTCCGAAGAGCGCGTACAAGCTGCCGCTCTATCCGGCCTCGTGGTACCTGTTCTGTGCATCGGCGGAATTGCGCGATCGGCCATTGGCGAAGTCGATGTTCGGCCGCGAGCTGGTCGCATTTCGCACGAAGAGCGGCGCGCCGGTCATCCTCGACTCCCGCTGCTCCCACGCCGGCGCCCCCCTCGGCAATGGCCGCGTCGTCGGCGACACGATCCAGTGTCCCTTTCACGGCTGGCGCTACGGCGCGGACGGCGCGTGCGTCGCGATTCCCTCGGGCTGCGCGATTCCGGAGTTCGCGCGGCAGCGCAGTTTCGCAGTGGACGAGCGGCAGGGCTTCATCTTCGTGTTCAATGGCGCGGAGCCGCTGTTCCCGCTGCCGTGGTTCGAGGATGCGATTGCGGGGAAACCGTTCGCATTCACCGCGGAAACGTCGTGGCCGTCGGTGACCGGACACGCTTTCGACCTCCAGCATTTCCTGCACGTCCACGACCGGCGTCTCGTCGAGCCGCCTGTGATCGACACGCCCGCGCCGTACGTGCGCCGCATCCGCTATCGCGCGCGCGTCGTGCCGCGCGGGTGGCGCGATCGCGTGCTCTCGCGCGTCGGGGGACCGCTCGTCACGACGACTCTGGCTGTGCACGGCGGCACGTTCACGCTCATCACCGCCGAATTCGAGAAGGTCACCAGCCGCTTCATCATGACCATGCGTCCGATCGATCGGCAACAGACGCTCTGCCAGGGAATCGTCTTCGGCACGTCGCGACTGCTGTTGCCGATCCGCCGCTTTTTCACGCACGCCTATCTGCGCGATGAATCGGAGACGCTCGGCTCCGCGACCTACGCGCCCGAGCGTTTCATCGAGAGCGACCGCGAGCTCATGGAGTATTTCGGATTTCTGGAGAGGATTTCCGAGCCGGGAGAATTGCTATGAAGAAGTGGATTGCCGTCCTTGTGATTTGTTGTGCGCTGCCGGCTATAGCGCAGGAGCCCGATGCCGCCGTGCACAATGCATTGCGCGCGTTGAAGGCGCGGCTCGTCGACGCCATCAATCGCAACGACATCGACGCCATCCTCGCCGAACTGCATCCGAACGTCGTCGTCACCTGGCAGAACGCGGAGGTGAGCCACGGACGCGATCAGGTGCGCGCATACCTCGAGCGGACGACGCGCGGTCCGAATCCGATCGTCAATCGCTATCACGC
>DATELS010000732.1:0-4528 GCA_035276365.1 Thermoanaerobaculia bacterium | reverse complement strand
CGGCGTTGCTGCTGCTCCGGCCGCGGCGCCGGTGCCGTCGCAGGACGTGTGGGTCGATCAGCTCGCGGAGTACAAGCGTCGCAAAGCGGCGGCCGTCACGCGCGCGATGCCGCCCGCGATGGGCGTCGGCATCGCTCCGGGTGCGCCCGCGATTCCGGGAGGTCGTAACTGGTCGCCGCTCGGACCTTCGGTCGTGACCGGCGGTCAGGCCAAGGGACGCCCATCGGTCGGCGGTCGCATCAGCGGAATCGCGGTCGCGGCGGGCGGACAGATCGTCTACGCGGCGAGCGCGAACGGCGGCGTGTTCCGCTCCGATGATGCGGGACAAACGTGGAAGTCGCTCATGGATGCGTTCGACGTCGATCCGACGAACTTCGCGAGCACCAGTCTCGCGTGCGGCGCGATCGCGGTCGCGGCGAACGATCCGAATCGCGTCTTCGTCGGCACGGGTGAAGGCGACACGCATCAGATCTTCGCCAACCGCATCACGAACGCGCTGCCCGCGTATCGCGGCATTGGTCCGATTCGCACCGACGACGGCGGCGCGAATTGGGAGAGCGAGCCGACGGCCGCGGTCTCTTCGCAGCTCGCAGGCAAGGCGTTCTTCGCACTGGCCATCGATCCCGCGAACGCGGAGCACGTGCTCGCGGCGACGACGGAAGGCGTGTACGAACGGCAGCTCGTCGCGGGCGCGCCGCAGTGGACACGCCGGAGACAGAACGTGCACTCGAGCGTGATCGCCACGACCGCGAGCGGCGGGACGCGCTTCTACGCCGCCGAGTGGGGCAAAGGCGTGTTCCGTTCCGCGAACGGCCAGAACTGGACCGCGATCGCGAACGGCTTCCCCGCGACCGGCGTCGGACGCATCGCGCTCGCGGCGCAGCCGAACAATCCGCGCGTCGTCTACGCGTTCGTCGCGAAGGCGAACGGCGCGGCGCGCGGACTGTTCCGGCTCGACGTCGCGAGCGGCGCGTGGAAGACGGTCGCGAATCTGCCGGACGTGCTTCCGGTCGACGGCAACGGAGGCAGTCAGGGCGACTACGACCTCGCCATCGCCGTCGATCCCCTCGACGACTCCATCGTCTACCTCGGCGGCAGCTACTTCAACGACCCAATGTTCTGGCCGGGCTCGATCTGGCGCTGCAACATCGCCGCGACCGGCGCGTCGTTCAAGGCCACCGGCACGTCGATCGGCGAAAATGCGCACGCGGACGTGCACGTGCTCACGCACACGCCGGGCGACGCGAACCAACTCTGGGCGGGATGCGACGGCGGCCTCTTTCTCAATCGCAATCCGCGCGCGGACGGCACGTTCGCGCCGCGCAACACCGGGCTCTCGTGTCTGTGTCCGAACTTCATCGCGCAGCATCCGACCGATCCGCACATCCTCTTTGCCGGATTGCAGGACAACGGCACCGCGCGCACGGGCGGCGGTCCGGCGTGGAAGTGGGTGAACGGCGGCGACGGCGGCTATTGCCTGGTGAACTGGAACGATCCGAAGCAGGTGCTGATCTTCGCGAACGGTACGGTGTATCGCTCGACGACCGGCGGCGAGACCGAGAATTCATGGACGCAGAAGCAGTTCCCGTGGATGAGCATGACGGAGCCGATCGTCGGCACGCCATACAAACCCTCCTCGCCCAATGACGCGAAGACCGTCGCCCTCGGCGTCGGCAACGAGGTGCAGATCTCGAACAACTTCGGGCAAACGTGGTCGAGCGCATTCACGATCGCGCAAGGCAAGAGCATCTTCGCGCTCGCATTCGCGTCGCCGACGCGCATCTTCGCCGGCACGACAAAGGGCGAGGTATATCGCGCGGAGCGCACCGGCAATCAGTGGACGTCGACGCGGATCGACAACGTCGCCGCGGGTCCGCTCGGATTGCAGGGACTCGTGTCCGACATCGCCATCGACTGGTCGGACGCGACGCTGCAGTCGATCTATCTCACGTTCGGCGGCATGGGCGACGCGCGGCACGTGTGGCACTTCGACGGCACGCGCTGGTCGGCGCGCAGCGGCGCGCCGGGATCAACGACGAACCTTCTCGACGTCGAGCACAACGCGCTGGTCGTCGATGCGACGGCGCCGCAAAACCTGTACGTCGGCGCGGACATCGGCGTGTGGCACTCCGGCGACTCCGGCGCGACATGGGAGCCGCTGTCGAACGGACTGCCGGACGCACCGGTGTTCGATCTGCAAATCCATCCGACGCAGCGATTGCTGCGCGCGGCGACGCACGGCCGTGGCGTCTACGAGCTCGCGCTCTGATTGCGGATGACGCGGGTCATGAAGTCCGACATGTTCTTCATGACCCGCTTCGAGTCGTGGTTGTTGAAGTCGAACCAGAGCATCAGGCGATCGTCGGGATGGAAGCGCTCGCGCATCTGTCCCGCGATCTCTTCGGCGTCGCCGACGAGCGCGTTGTTCGTCGCGCGGCGCACTTTCTCCTCGTCCAGCGTGCCTTCGAGCGCGCGCCAATAGTTCGACAGCGCCGCGCGCGCTTCTTCGCGCGCCTTGTCGCGATCGTCGTTGATGAACACGAGCACGGTACGCGGCATGAGTCTCCGCTCCCACCCGCCGCCCTCGGGGTGATAGTGCGAGCGCATGCGCTCGTTCGTCTTCTCGATCTCGTCGCCGGGCGTGATGGAGAGATTGAAGACGCCGACCGGCAGGATCGTGTTGGCGAAGATCTGCGTCGCGGGATCGTGTGAGCCGATGGAGAGCCGCAGCAGGTCCAGACGCGACTCCTGCGGAATGATCTTGAGATTCGGGAAGCGCCAGCGCGGCGCGAGCGGAATCTCATCGGCGTAACGTCCGTACGCCTCCTGCACGCGGGTCCAGTCTTCGTCTTTACGGAAGTCGGCGCGGCGCAACGCGCGCGGCGCGATGAGCTCGGAGCTGAGCGTCTCGCCTTTCAAGAGGCGCAGAAAAATCTCCGTCGCCTCCTCGAAGATTTTGTTTTTCACGACGGGCCACGCCGCGGCTTCGACGGGATCGCGCGGGACGATTCCGTAGGGCACGTTGATGAACGGAAAGCGTCCCGACGCAAAGCCGACAGTCAGCAGCCGCTTTTCATCCGGATCGAGTCCATGGAGAGCGAGGAACGTCTTCACGCGTTCTGCCGCCGCGATCGGTCCACCGTTGCAGAGAATGTTCATGATCGCGGAGCCGATGCCGATGCGCTTCGTCCGCGCGAACACGCGATGGCCGAGTTGGAGGATGTCGGTGTTGAGCCCGATCTCGCCGACGAAGTGCGGGATGACCGCGCCAGGATTCGTCTTCTGCACTTCCGTTGAGAGATGGCTCTCCGCGACCCACGCCGTGCCGAAGCCCAATTCGTCCGCGAGCTCGACCTGCTCGAAGAAGTTCGCGAACATCGTCCGCTCGTCCGGAATGTACCCATCGACCTCGGTCTGGCAGATGGAGAAGAAGACGTCGAGCTCCATGAGGGCGCTACCTTACCTCACTCGATGAGCGCCAACAGCGTCCGCACGAGCTCTGCATGCGGGCTTTCGGCCGTGCTCGCCGGTGCATTCATCACGATCCGCCGCGCGGATCTGCGCGTGAGATGAAGGTACTCGTAAATGATGGCGTCAGTCGTGCCGTTCTCGAGCGGACCGAGGTCGTCGAAGGACTGGAGCTCGCGAGCGACGTTGAGACCGAGGGCGATCCTGCGGCGCTCCGAGACCAGCGTCGCCTTCCCATTGCGAATGTGAATCGTAAGCGCGGTGGTCGCGGGCATGACGCCGGCCATTCCGAGTGCGATCACCTCGTCGTCCTTCGATGACTTGAATGCGCGCAAAACGTCCTGCTCCCACTCCTCGAACCCGCCGTAGCCGAGGATGAGAAGTTCGTTCGGATGGCGGCGCTGCACGATCGCGCGCGCCTCCGCGCTGTCGTTGCCGATCAGCCACGCCTCCGCCGCCTCGTCCAGCTCTTGCGTGCGGCCGAAGAGCGCCGCGACCATCGCGATCGGGAGAGGTTCAGGAACGAGACGCGCCGCGGAGAGAAGCGCGCATTGGGCGTCGATGTCATCACTCAGAAGAATGCGTTGCTCGTTCCTGGCGTCGCCGAGGAGGATGGCGGCGATGCCGGCGCGAGTGCCGCGAAGGGAGTTGAGACGGCGCAGCGCGTCGGGGTGCGAGGCGCGGAGCGACTCGCGACGAAGGAGCGCGGCGAGGATCGTCGGGACATCCGCGGTCTCTTCTTCGATGCGCCTCACGAGCAAAGCATCGGACGACGGGACGGGCCACTGCATGACGGTGCTTCGGAGCGCGGCGGCGCGTTCGGCGTTCGTCGTCTGCAGCGCGTCCGCGCGCGCGAGGAGAAGTTGCGCGACGTCGTCGCGATCGCGAACGTGTTCGACGACATACTTGCCGAGCGTCGGCTCTTCACTCGGATGCGCGATGAATACCTCTGCCGCTTCCGCCATTTCGCGCGCTGAGGCGCCGTCATTGACCACGAGCGCCTTGATGAGGATGTCGCGCATGTAGGCCGTCTGCACCGTCTGCAACATCTCGCGGATCA
>DATELS010000731.1:0-3428 GCA_035276365.1 Thermoanaerobaculia bacterium | reverse complement strand
CCGCCGCAACGGCGAAAGAGCAGGGCCTCACGCAGATCCACTACGGCGTCGTCGATCTCAACCGCGACGTCCTCGAACGCGACGCCTACGACGTCATCGTCGCCCACGCCGTCCTCCATCACGTCGAGAACCTCGAGCACGCGTACGCGCAGATCGAACAGGCGATGAAGCCCGACGCGACGCTGCTCGTCAACGAATACGTGGGACCGTCGCGCTTTCAATTCAGCGACGACGTGCTGCGCATCTTGAACGCGCTGCTCGACTGCATCCGTCGCGGCGAAACGCGCACGCGGCCGAGCGTCGAGGAGATGATCGCGAACGATCCGACCGAGGCGGTGAGGTCGGAGGAGTTGCTCGGATTCACGGAGCGGCACTTCGACATCCGCGAGCGCAAAGACCTCGGCGGCACGATCCTGCAGCATCTCCTCTACGGCATCGTGCAGCACTATCGCTTCGATGTTCCCCGCGAGCGCGGCGTCATCGACATGCTCTGCGCGATCGAAGGCATGCTCGTCGACGCGCAGCGCATCGCGAGCGACTTCGTGCTCCTCGCGGCGCGCAAACGCGGCTCGAACGTGACGAAGACGAATCGTCCGTTGCCGTCGCGCGCGGAAGGCGCGAGTGACATCGAGCCCGATCCTCTGCGACTGCCGTACGGTCGCCGCGCCGCGCGCGCGCCGCGCGTTCCGCTGCGACTTCTGCGGATCGCGCTCGCGTCGCAGCAGCAACGTCGCGCGAATCTGTTCGCGGAGAGCCACTTCTACGCATTCCGCGAGCGTCTCCTCGGCATGCGCATGCCCGACGACCCGACCTTCCGGAGGCTCATCGAGACCGCTGCTACACTCGCCCACGAGTGAGACTGCACGACCGGATCGTTCGAGGGTTCGCGTGGACCGCGGCGTTCTGTCTCGCGTGCGGCGTCTTCCTCTCGCTCACGCTCCTCTTCGGCAACCTCCCGCCCACCGCGCCCGTCGCCATCGGGCTCGTCACCATCGAGCGCTACTCCAAGCTCCGCGACTACCTCGGCGCCGCCCTCTTTTTCCTGCTCGTTCCGCCGCTCACGATCTGGCTCGAGCGCGTGCTCCTGCGCGCGTCGCGCAACAGCATCGCCTTCCTGCTGCCGTATCTGCTCTCGCCGCTCTTCTACCTGACGACGGGCAAGGTCGGATGGATTCTGCTGCTGCCCATCGCGCTCTCGTTCGCCGCGCCGCGCGTCTTCGCGTTGTGGCGGCGGAAGTGGATCCGCGATCTCTTCCGTCGCGAGCTCGCGGGCTATCACGCGCTGCTCTTTTCCGAAGCCGTGGCGTGGCTCTTCTATCGCTACATCGTCACCGGCCGGCGCATCGCGCACATCAACACGCTCTTTCTCGAGATCGTGTTCGTGCTCATGTTCTTCGCCATCTTCTGGGGCGCGGCGATTCTGATCGCGCGCATCGCCGAGCTCGCGTTCGCGCAGAAGACGGAAGAAGTGTTCGCGCGCGTCGTCTGCGCGTCGATGCCCATCCTTGCCCTGCCGTTCCTCGCCACGATCTGGATGCCGCTCCCGCATCCGCGCATGTTCATGGTGGCGGCGCTACTCCTCGGCGCGATCGTCGCGTCGCGTTCGCGCAAGCCGCTCGCGCCGCGCGCCGCGCGACAGCTCGCCGCGTACGTCGTCATCCCCGCGCTCATTTATCTCTTCAGCTTCGTCTCCACCGCGCAGCTCTCGCAGTGGATCGACCTCTTCCATCGCGGCGAGTCCATCGGACCGGCGTCCGACTACCTGCGCGGCAAAGTCCCGTTCCGCGACGTCTTCGCGCTGCACGGCATGCTCGAAGACGGCCGTCTCGACGCGTGGCTGATGGAGCTGTTCGGCCGCTCGCTCGACGTCGCCATCCTGCGCACCGTCGTCATCGGCGCCTTTCTCGGCGTCGCCATCTGGTACCTCGGCCTCGCCGTATTTGAATCCATTCCGCTCGCGCTCTTGTGTGTGGCGATGGGCTCATGGACGACTGCCGAGAATGACCGGACGTTTTTCCAGGTCGCGGCAGTCGCGCTGTTCTGGAGCGCGCTGCGAAGGCGTAGCCGCGCGACCGCGATCGCCAGCGGCGTCTTCGCCGGCGTGGCGCTCTTCTTCAGCTACGAGATCGGCATGTACTCGATCCTCGGCGCGCTCGCGGCGTCGCTGCTGCTCTGGCTCGTGTCGCGACGCACGCCGTGGGACGGTCTCCCGCCCGCGACCGCCGCCGCGTTCTTCCTCCTCGGCGCGCTCCTCGGCGCCGCGCCATTCGCGATCTACCTCGGCCTACACGGCGCGCTCGCCGACTTCGCGTCGATCTCCTTCCGCGTCATCCCGCGCATCATCGACGCCGTCTGGTCGCTGCCGTTCCCCGATCTCGTCTCCACGTTCCGCAAAGACCTCAACCTGCACACGCTGTCCGACTTCGTGCTGTGGGAGAAGTTCCATCTCATCGTCAGCCCGCTGACGATCGCCATCGCCGCGGTGTACTTCATCCAGCGCTGGCTGCGGCGCCGCGTCGAGACGCTCGACTTCGCGCTGCTCATCCTCACCGTCTTCGCGCTCGTCGCGCAGCGCACGGCGTTCGGCCGCGCGTCGTTCCGGCATCAATACTTCGCCGCGTTTCTCATCGGACCGCTGCTCGTGCTCCTCGCGCTCATCGCGTTCCGCGTGCTGAGAAGCGTGTGGCGCGACGGCGATGAAGGCGCGCGCGCGTTCGTCCTCGCCATCGCCGCGATGGCGCTCCCGATCATCGGCGTTCTCTTCTGGATTCCCGATCTCGTCAACGCGCGGCTGCAGGACTTCGTCCGCTACCCGTGGCGCCACGCGCGCGCGGAGCCCGATCCGCACGCGGAGGAAGTGTCGTGGCGCATCAAGGACGTCTCGGCGAACATCCGCGAGCTCACGCCGCGCGGCGAGCCGATCTTCGACTTCTCGAATCAGCCCGCGTTCTACTTTTTCGCCGACCGACCGAACCCGACGCGCTTCTATCAGGTGCCGATCCTCTCCCCGCGCGAGTTTCAAGCCGAGACGATCCGCGATCTCGAGCGCGCGAAGCCGAAGGTGATTCTGCGACGCTCGCCCGAGCTCTTCGATCAATTCGACGGCGTGACGAACGATCTGCGCGCGCAGGCGGTGTCGGCGTATATCGACGACGCGTATCACTTCTACAAAAACATCCGCGGCGTCGAGCTGTGGACGCGTCGTCCCGATGCGCGGCCGCGGCCGATCCCGAATTACCTGGCCATGATCCGCGTGCCGTCGCAGAAGGAGCTCGTTGACGCGGGCGTCGCGCGACTCGTGTTTCCCGCGGTGGGCAGCGTCGGCGGCATCGGCGGCTCGTACTGGCAGTCCGATCTCACGATGCACAACCCGTTTCGCGATCCGATTCCGGTGACGCTGCGTTACGTCTCCGGCGACGTGCGTCTCG
>DATELS010000730.1:0-9225 GCA_035276365.1 Thermoanaerobaculia bacterium | reverse complement strand
CGCGATCGCGTACGCGAGCGCGTCGACGATGGAGTGCGTCACGCGAATGGCTTCGACGCGGAACGCGCCCGCCTCGACGACCTCGCGCGGCTGAATCGTGCGCAGGTCGATGCCCTCGATCCCGAATTCGTCGAGCTTGTCGCTGACGAAGCCGAGGGCGAGCGGCATGCCGTAGATCGGAATCGACGGCAGGCGCTCGACGAGGAACGGTACCGCGCCGATGTGGTCTTCGTGTCCGTGCGTGAGAAAGAGCGCGCGGATCTTCGACGCGTTGTCGAAGATGTACGTCATGTCCGGGACGATGACGTCGACGCCGAGGGTCGCGGCGTCGGGGAACATCATGCCGCAGTCGACGAGGATGGCGTCGTCGCCGCACTCGTAGACCATGAGGTTCATGCCGATCTCGCCCAATCCTCCGAGAGGGATGACGCGGAGCGGCGCGGCGACGTCGGTCACGGATAGATTCGATTCAGCATGCGCGGATATGGGATCGTCTCCCGCAGGTGCGGCACTCCACTCACCCATGCCACGCATCTTTCGATTCCCATGCCGAAGCCGCTGTGCGGGAACGTGCCGTACTTGCGCACGTCGAGGTACCACTGGAACGCGTCGACGGGCAGGTTGTGCTCCTGGATGCGCTGCAGCAGCAGGTCATGATCGTGGATGCGCTGCGACCCGCCGATGATCTCGCCGTAGCCTTCGGGCGCGATCATGTCGAGTCCGAGGGCGAGCGAGGAGTCCTGCGGGTCGGGCTGCATGTAGAAGGCTTTGATCGACGCCGGGTAGCGGCTGATCATCACCGGCTTGTCGAAGGAGTTCGCGATGATGGTTTCTTCGTCGCCGCCGAAGTCGTCGCCGAATTTCGCGTCGACGCCGTTCTTCTTCAGCACATCGATGGCTTCGCGATAGGTGATGCGCGGGAACGGTCGCGTGACTTTCTCGAGCTTCGCGACATCGCGCTCGAGGGTCTTGAGCTCTTCCTGACAGCGATCGAGCGCGCGGCTGACGATGTACGACACGAACTCTTCCGCCAGGTCCTGCAGTCCCTCGAACTCCATGAACGCGACTTCCGGCTCGACCATCCAGAACTCCATGAGATGGCGTCGCGTCTTCGATTTCTCGGCGCGGAAGGTGGGACCGAAGCAGTAGACGCGACCGAACGCGGCGGCCGCGGGCTCGAGGTAGAGCTGACCCGACTGCGAGAGGTACGCCTTCTCGCCGAAGTAGTCGGTCTCGAACAACGTCGACGTCCCCTCGGCCGCATTCGCGGTGAGGATGGGCGAGTCGATGAGGACGAAGTCGCGATCGTAGAAGAAGTCGCGGATCGACTTCTCGATCTCGTTGCGGATGCGCAGGACCGCGTGCTGCTTGGAGGAACGCAGCCAGAGATGACGCAGGTCCATGAGGAACGCGGTGCCGTGCTCTTTCGGCGTGATGGGGAAGTCCTGCGTGAGCTGCAGCACTTCGAAGGATTCGACGCCGAGCTCGACGCCGCCCGGCGCGCGCGACTCCGCGCGCACGGTGCCGGTCACGCGCACGGAGGATTCCTGCGTCACGCTCTCGACGTTCGTCCACGTCGACTCATCGACTTCTTTCTTGAAGACGACGCACTGCAGATACCCGCTGCCGTCGCGAATGATCGGGAACTGCAGCTTCCCCGAAGTGCGCTTGTTGTACAGCCACCCATCGACGGTGACCGTCTCCCCGACATGCTGCGGCAACTCCTTGATCCGACTCAAAATCGCCATAAGGGGGCGGATTATAGACAACCCAACCACCCTCCCGTTCCGCTCGCGTCCACTGCTTCAGATCGTCAGTTAAAATTGCCAGTGTGCCTGCGAAGGTTCGAGATGCGATCCGACAGGTAGAGGATGATGGGTGGTATCAAGTTAAGACATCCGGAAGTCATCGGCAGTTCAAACATCCGACGAAACCGGGTCGCGTGACGATCGCGGGCAAACCCAGTGATGACCTCGCACCCGGCACGTACAACAGCATTCTCAAGCAAGCAGGCCTGAAATGAACTTGCATCGCTTTCTGATCGTCATCGAAGACGCGGGAGAAAACTTCTCGGCGTATTCACCCGATCTTCCGGGATGCGTCGCGACGGGTGCGACGCGCGAAGAGACGGAGCGAAACATGTATCAGGCGATCCAGATGCATATCGAGGGTCTTCTCGAAGACGGACTGCCGATTCCGCAGTCGAGCGCGGTCGCTGAATACCTCGTTGTCGGTGCTTGATCGCGCGGATCAGCCGGTGTTACGAATCACTTCGACTTCCTCATCGATCTTCGCGAGTTTCTCGCCGAACTTTTCCAGTTTTTCCGTTTCGGCGGCGTAGAAGCGTTCGTAGGGTTCGAAGGCGCTCCTGATGCCGCGGAGCATGCGGTCGATCTCCGTTGTCGACTCGCGTTGGAGGGCTTCGCGGAGTTGGGTGCGTAACTCTTCGATGCGGCGTTTGAACTCCTCTTTCGCCTTCGTCCGCTTGTACGGGAGGATGAGGAAGCTCGTGACGAGGAGCATCGTTGCGGCGGTGAGGCCGGTGACATCGACCGCCGTGCTGCTCACGGCCGTCGTCAGCAGGTAGCCGAGGCCGAGGGCGCCGGCGCCGAGGCCGAAGGAGTGGAGGACGGCGCGCATCGCGTTGTCGATGATGCGGCGGCTCTCGACATTCACGTCGTACGACGACAGTCCTTGCTCCGCGTTGTTGCGCATGCGCGCGTACACCTCCTCGCGGTTGTACGCGAACTCGCGGCCGACGCGTCCCACGATCTCGTCGTTGCGCGCGTCCGCCTCGGCGCGGCGATGGAACGCGTCGACCGTGCCGTTCCACAGCTTCATGTTCTCGCGCACCAGCCAGTCCACCGCCTCCTGGATCGTCGTGTCGATACTGCCCTTCCAGCCCTGGAACACTTGGCGTTCGAACTCCTCGCGAAAGCGCGACGCGTCGCGCAGCAGCATCACGTGTTGGATGCGCACGTAGCGGTCGAGGAAGTCGAGACCGCGACGCTCGAGGTCCATTAGCAAATTGTCGATGCGCACCACGAATTGGCTGAAGTTCGACACGAGATCGCCGCGCGCGCGCTCGAGTTGATCGCGAATCGAGTCGATGCGTTTGCGATCCGCGGCAAGCAGCTCGCGGCGCGAGTCGATCATCGTGAACTGCTTCTTCGTCAGACTGAGGATCGTGTCGAGCGGCGCGGAGAGCTTGAGGCGAATGCGCTCCTTCTCCGTCAGCACGCGAAAGATGTAGTGCTCGAGCGCGTCGAAGCGCGCGCGCGTCTTCGTCGACACCGGATAGATCACGGCGTCGAAGCCGAAGATCGCGCGCGTGTTCGACTTCACGTAGTCGACGACCTGCGCGATCTCCTCCTCCGACTTCGTATCGATTTTGTTGAGGATGAAGACGACCTTCTTCCCCCACTCGCGGATGTACTCGAGGAAGCGGCGCTCGGACTCGGAGAGCGGCCGATCGATCGACGTCACGAACAGCACCAGGTCCGCCCGCGGAATGTAGTCCTCGGTGATCTCCTGATGGCGCTGCACGATCGAGTTCGTGCCGGGCGTGTCGACGAGCGTGATGTTGCGCAGGAAGTCGATCGGGTACGACTGCTCGATCACGTAGTCCGAGATCTTGCGCTGCGTCGACATCTCGCCGAAGCGCAGCACCGAGATCACATCGTCGACCGGAATCGGTCCCTCGGTCCGCAGACGCGCGCCGAACAGCGCATTGATCAGCGACGACTTGCCGGCGTTGAACTCGCCGACGATGACCAGCGTGAAGAGATCTTCGAGCGTCGCCAGCAACTCGTCGACGCGTCGCCGTTCGTCGACCTGCTCGCGCTCGAGCGTCTCGCGCAACTCGACGAGCAGCCGCTGCTCGCGACGCAAGAGCGCGTGCACGCTTGGATCGACCACTCCATCGAACGCACCGGCCATGGTCGAAGTCTAGCCTGAGCTCCGCGGCACGCGCACGACGAGCGACTGCGGCACGGTCGTGATGATGAGCGGCGGCGCGATGCGAAACACCTCGCCGTCGATGCCGACCTTCAGCATCTCGCGCGACGACTGCACGCGCATGCGCGTCGTGCGAAACGAGCGGAAGCCGGGAATCTCGCGCACGCGTCCGGCGAGGTAGCGCGCCGCGTAGCGCATCAGTTGCACGCGCGACGTGTGCGGCAGCCAGTACACGGCGATGCGTCCCTCGCCCATGTTCTGCCGGAACGCCTCGATGCCGACTTGCTCGAGATCGTAGTGATTGTTCGACACCATGAAGACGTGCGTGCGGATGACTTCGTGGTGATGCTCGGACTCCACGGTCAGCGTGACGTGCGGGTACTTGCGCATCGTCGTGTAGAGCGCGTACATGCGCGCCTTCCAGCGCGGATAGTCGCGTCCGTGCTCTTCGCGTTTCGCGACGAGCTCCGGATAGAGACCGATCGACACGTTGTTGATGAAGAAGCGATCGTTGACGCGCGCCGCGTCGATCTGGCGGCGCTCGCCCGTAAGCGCGACGTCGAGCGCCTCGCGCCAGCCGAGCGGGATGCCGAGGTCGCGCGCGAAGTGGTTGTACGTGCCGATCGGAAGAACGGCGAGCTCCGCCTCGGTGTTGATGAGCGGCTGCACGACGTGATGAATCGTGCCGTCGCCGCCCGCGGCGAGGAAAAGACGCACGCCGCGCGCGATCCTTTGACGAATCTCGAGCGAGCAATCGACCTCGGGTGAGATGGTCAATACCTCGAGTCCCGCGTCCGCCGCGGCGCGCTCCAGCGCGGCCAATTCCGGCGCCGGGAGCTTCGCCCCCGAGGAACGATTCAGAAACAGCGTGCCTTTCACTCGCAATTTCGGCCCAGCGGGCGGCGTTTCCACCGCCGATTTTCGGTCTCGAGGTTCCCTATGACTCAACGTCGCTATCCACTCGGTTTGCTGCTGTGTCTACTGCAATTCTTCGTCCTCCTTCCGCTCGCCGCGGAGACGCGGACCGACTGCACCCTTTGCGTCGGCGTCGTCGAGTCCGCGAGTGAAGGCGGCGTCGCGACTTACGCGCGGATGTCCGAGGGCGACCTGGCGGCGTTCACGCCGAAGAGCGCGGCGGACCTGGCGCTCGTCGTCGACTACACCCTCGACGCGAATCAGGACGCACTGCTCGAAGTCGAGAAGCACACCGACGCCATCCTGCAATGGGCGAAGCAGCACGGACCCTTCGACGGCCTCGGCGTCTCCGTCGCGAACGCGCAGCCTGCGATCGCCGCGTATGCGGTGAAACGCCTCGCGGTCTCCGCGCAGGGACTCGGCGTCGCGAAACGCATCGTTCTCCCGAATTCCGAGAACCTCACCGCGCTGTTCGAGAACGGCGCGCAGCCGTACTTCGATGTGCTCATCGTCGACGCGCCGCAGGTCGCGAGCTCGCTCGCGTGGCTCGCGGAGCGCGATCCGTCGAAGAAGATCTTCGCCGTCGTGCCGGTCGAGTCGCCGAACGCGCTCTTCGATCTCGCGAAGGCGCTCGCGGACGGCGCGGTGCGCGCGTACGCGAACGGCAGCGTGAAGAACGCCGCGCTCGCGCAATTCAACCAGCGCATGACCGGCGACTGGGCGTACGACTCGACGTCGAAGATCCGCGTGCTCGATGCGAAAGGCAACGCCATCGAGATGCCGGTGCTCAGCTTCGTGCGCGGCGAAGATCTGCGCACGGTGCTCATTCCGCGCGGCGACGCCGCGTCGCCGTCGATCCTCTCGCTTCCGGCGGATCGCTTCGGCAAGCCGCGTCGCATCGATGCGGTTGGTGAGCGCGAGATCACCGACACCGGAAAGCGCGGCACGCAGCTCCTCGTCGGCAGTCCCGCCGTGAAAGAGCCGTACGCGGTCGTCGTCGACTACGTCGAGCGGCAGGATCGCAACGTCACGAAGGAGACGGTCGACATCGCGACCGAGCGCGGGATCACGGTCGAGGAGATCATCCGCAATCACCAGGCGTACGACGCGTTTCAGGACACGATCGAGCCGCGCTACATCGCGCGCAACACGACGAAGCTGCGCTTCGACATCGGCGGCGGCGCGGAGGGACTCGAGGCGTCGATCGCCGGCGACTACTTCTCCGATCCGTCCGGCACGTCGGACTGGGTGTGGCAGGACTTCTACATCAACGGCGTGAAGTGGAAGTACGGACGCATCCCCGAGCTGCCGCTCATTCAGCCGGAGAAGGTGACGCAGCTTCCGCTCGATCTGCATCTCACGAACGACTACAAGTACGAGCTCGTCCGCACGACGGAGATCAACGGCTATCGCGCGTACGAAGTGCGCTTCGAGCCGCCGCCGAATGCGCCCGCGGACCTGCCGCTGTATCGCGGCACGGTGTTCATCGACGCGCACACGTGGGCGCGCGTGCGGCTGTCGATGATCCAGCTCCATCTCACGGGCGAGGTGCTCTCCAACGAAGAGCGCGTCGACTTCGCGCCGTTCTCGCGCGAGACGAACGCGCCACTCACCGCCGCGGAAGTGGCGAAGGCCGATCCGCGCTCGCTGCTCTGGCTGCCGTTCCGCGTCGATGCGCAGCAGGTGATCTCCGCCGCGGGACGCGCGAGCGTCGTGCAGCGCGCGACGACGTTCGAGAACTTCCGTCTCGATCCGCCCGAGTTCACGAACCTGCTGGCCGAGGCGTCGAAGTCGGAGTCGCGCATGGTGCGCGAGACCGACAACGGTCTCCGTTACCTCGAGAAGCGCGGCGACGGCGAGCGCGTCGTGAAAGAGGGCTACGACACCGCGCAGCTCTTCATGCTCGGCGGCGTGCATCACGACTCGGGTCTTCAGTATCCCGTCGTGCCGCTCGGCGGCATCGACTACTTCAACTTCAATCTGCTCAACCGCGGCATTCAGACGAACGTGTTCTTCGCGGGCGTCGTGCTCGCGGCGAACGCGACGCATCCGAACGTCGGCAACACGCGCACGAACGTGGGCGCGGACTTCTTCGGCATCGCCGTTCCGACCGAGAACAAGATCTTCCGCAACGGCGTCGAGCACGTCGACGAAGGCGTGAAGCAACTGCCGGTCGGACTCTTCCTCCGCGCCGGACATCCCTTCCTCCAGTTCGGCAAAGTCGACGTCTCCCTCGGCATCTCCCATCAGACGTATCGCCGCGGCGACGACACGGCCGCGAACTTCGTCATCCCGAGCAGCACGTTCACGTTCACGCCGGGGATCGAGGCGCGTTACGCGCGGCGCGGCTACACGCTGTCCGCGTCGTACGACTACAACATGCGCTCGACGTGGGAGCCGTGGGGCAACGTCGCGGAGTTCGATCCTGATCAGAAGACGTTCGCTCGCTTCGGCGCGTCGGTCGGCAAAAACTTTTTTCTGCCGAAGTTCCAGCGCATCGGCGTCGACATCAATTACATCGACGGCCAGCGCCTCGATCGCTTCTCGAAGTACGAGCTCGGATTCTTCGGCGCGAATCGCGTGCACGGCGTGCAGTCCGGCAGCGTGCGCGCGGAGAAGGCGACCATCGGACACCTCTCGTACGGCTTCGTGTTCTCCGAGCAGTTCCGCCTCGAGACGTTCTACGACCACGCGCTCGTCGACGACGCGAGCGCGGGCTATCGGCGCGAGCCGTTCCAGGGCGTCGGCATCGCGGGACAGACGATTGGTCCGTTCGGCACGCTGCTGCGCCTCGACATCGGAAAGATGATCGGACGCAACGCGCAGGAAGGCTTCGTCGCGAACGTCGTCTTCCTCAAGTTGTTCTAGCGCGCAAATGAAAAAGCCCGGCGAACCGCCGGGCTTTTTCGTGAATGTGCGAAGAATCGTTTACGGCTGCGCCGGCGGATTGTCGACGTAGAAGTCGACCGAGCCGATGAAGCTGCGCACGCCGCGTGAGCTCACCGTGGCTACCGTCAGGCGATGGCGGCTGTTCGACAGCTTCTTCGTGTCCATCACGAACTGCCAGCCCGAGCTCACCGCGTTGTCGATGTGCGGGTACTGATCCGCAACGTCGGGACGCGGATAGCCCCACGACGCCTGTCCCTGAATGAAGCCGTCGACGTAGACCTCGACCGCGGCGAGCGACGACTCCTGCTGATCGAGCGCCCAGCCGCGGAACGTCACGACGCCGCCCACGTAGTCGAACGTGTTCGGGTACTCGATGAAGCCGATGCCCGCGAACGGGAAAGTGTCGTCGACGCACTGGAAGAAGACGGGGATGCCGTCGTGATTCGGCAGCTCGCTGAACGTCTGCTCGCGATCGCCGACGCGCACCGCCAGACGATGCGAGCCGGGACGCACGCCGAGGTTGAGGAGCGCGCCGACGTCGAGCGTGAAGAGATAGCCGGCGCGCGGCGCGTCGGGGAACGACGGGTAGTAGCGCGCGACGTCGGGTCGCGGCAGACCGTAGCAGTTCGCGAAGCGACCTTCGACGACGCCGCAGTCATCGGTCGTCAGCCAGGGCACGCCGTCGACGAGAAGCTCGAGGTACGCCACGCGTCCCGTGTCGTTGCGCGTGCCGAGGTCGAGTGCCCAGCCGCGGATCGGAGTGATGTGCTGCGCCGGACGAACCGGCGGCGAGATGATCGGATCGTCGCTATCGGCCGGCGCGCACGACGTGCCGTACAGCGTCGCGTCGCGCAGCGGCTCGTCGATGTAGCCGAACGGCGCGAGGAAGAGATCGTTGTTGATGACCTGAATCGTGCGGCGTCCAATGAGGCTGGACATGCCGAGGCGGTCGTAGGCGCGGATGGTCAGCGTGTGCACGCCGTTCTGGATGCGCGTCGAGTCGATGTTCGCCACGAAGCCGCTGAACATCGCGCCGGTGAAGTCGGGGAACGTCGCCGCGACGTCCGGCCGCGGATCGCCGTGCATCGCCGGCTGCAGGATTCCGTCGTCGACGAGCACTTCGATGCGCTGGATGCCGTCCGTGTCCGCCGCCCAGCCGTTGACCGGGAACGCGCCGGAGACGTTGTACACGCCGTTGCCGTCCGGGATGTCGGTGAATCCGAACGGCGCCTGATTGATCGAGTTGTTGATGTTGATGGTGCGCTGCCCGAGGAAGTGGATGCCGCCATCGCTGGTCAGGATGCGGATCTCCATCGTGTGCGGGCCGTTCGAGAAGTTGCTGGCGAGGAAGCCCGTGATGAATCCCGGGCGCGCGGAGTGGATGCCGGGCCAGTCGGGGAACGCCTCGACGATGTCGATGCGCGGCAGTGAGCCGAGGGCGTCGTGTTGGTACTTGTTGTCGAC
>DATELS010000729.1:0-22174 GCA_035276365.1 Thermoanaerobaculia bacterium | reverse complement strand
TCCTGCGGGCTTCCGGCGATGACGCGCTCCTGCTTCGTGAGAGCGAGACACGGCAATGCGATGATGAGCGTGAGGACGCGGACGATTCGTGAGAGCATGAGCCTTCCTTTCACAGGCAACAACGTCCGGGCCGCCGCGCCGGTTAACAGAAAAATGACCAGTGGTCAGTAAAATTAACGATGGTCAGCGAAGCGCGTGAGCGGTACCGGCAGGAATTGCGGCGGACGATCCTCGACGCCGCGCGCGAGGCCTTCCGCGCGGAAGGCTACGCGGCCGTCTCCATGCGCCGGCTCGCGGAGGCGGCGGGCTGCACGCACGGCAACCTGTACGTGCACTTCCGCGACAAGGAGGCCATCTTCGACGCGCTCGTCGAGGACGCGTTCGTGCAGCTCGAAGAGGCGCTGCGCGTTTCGCCGAAGATCACCGATCCGGTGACGCGGCTCCGCCGCGCCGCGCGCGCGTACATCGACTTCGCGCTCGCGAATCCCGGCGCCTACGAGTTCGCGTTCATCCTCCGCCGTCCCGGCGCGCGACACTCGAGGCCGCACCGCGCGTACGAGCATGTGCGCACGCTCGTGCAGCGCTGCATCGACGAGAAGCGCTTCCGCCGCATCGACGCCGACGTCGCCAGCCAGGCGCTGTGGGCGGCGGTGCACGGCATCACGTCGCTCTTCATCACGCGCGACTCGTTCCCATGGGCGGATCGCGACGCGATCATGCAACGCGTGATCGACAGCGCCGTCGACGGCCTGCTGCGCGACAAATGATCAGCGCGCCGTATGAATCACGACGTGATTCGTGTCGTTGTCCGTCGTGCTGATGAACGCGTAGTAGCGCGCCGCGGGTGACGTCGGCTCGACTTCCACGATCGCGTCGAACGTCTGGCAGCCCCCGTAGACGTCGGGGAAGCACCACCTGCTGCCGAATGTCTGTTCGAGATTGAGCTCGGCGTAAAACGGATACGTGATGTGGTCGAAGTCGCGCGTGTTCACGGCCACGCGCCGCTCCGCGATGACGCCTTGCGACAGCCATTGCGCCCAGCGCAGACGCACGTTCACCTCGAGGTTGCCCGTCGAGTCGAAGTCGTACACGCGCAGTGTGTGCCGCTGGCGATGACCGGCGAACGTCGGATGATTCGCCGACGGCGGTCCGTAGATCACTTCATTGTGCAGAAAGCCGAAGACCGACACGCCGGTGCGCGCATCGCGCTCGCGCACGATCGGCAACGGGGTGACCGCGCGATTGCCCGCCGGATCCACCGACGACAGCGACGCAAACATCGGTGCCTCGGCCGCGCCCTTCTCGAAGAAGAGGAAGCGACCTTTCGCGATCACCGGCGCCTCCCATAGCGGGAAGAGCAGACCTTCACCGCGTCCGATCGCGGGCGGATCGCCGGGCGCCGGATAGTACGCGACGGGTGCCGTCGTCAGGACGCCGAACTTGCTGTCGAATCGCGAGCCGTTCGCGCCGAGGATCGGCTGCGACGGGTTGAGCACCGGCACGAGGATCTTCTCGAAGGAGCTGAAGTCTTGCGCGGCGACGGTGGTGGCGACGACAAGGAGGACGAGGGCGCGGACCGGGTTCATTGACCTGATCTACGGTGCGCAGAACGCGCCCGTCTATCGAAATGTGCAGTATTCCCGCAGCTCTACAGGCAGTATACTGCCGCAAGTAGACAAGTATAGGAGTCAATATGTCTTTGCAGGATGAAATCCGCAACAGCGCCGAAGGGCAGTCGCTGACGCTCGCGCGCTCGGTCGCGGACGCGCTCCGCCGCCTCGGCTGGCGGACTCGCGAAGGTGCCGCGCACGCGAGCGGTCTCGCGGACGTCGCCGCGACGCGCACGTGGGAACGCAGAAGCGGCGAGACCACGGTCCATCTCGTGATTCGCTGCGCCAAAGCCTCGCGCGTTCTCTTCTCCGACATGCAACGCGAGACGCGCGACGTCATCGCCTCCTACACGATCGCCGAGTCCGAGACTCGTCCTCCCGCCGCGCCGCGCGCACGCGTGCATGCCGCGACGTTCCGCGCGGACGAGGAGTTCAGCGCGATCGCCGACGACGCGCTCGCGTCGATCGACGCCGTCCTGCAGGACTTACGCGATCACGACGCCGAGGACATTCGCGATGACGTCGAAGCCGGCGCAGACGAGGAGACCATGCGCGCGCAACTCGCGCATCGCCGCGCACTCGTGCACGCGATCGTCGTCACCGACGCGTCGCTCTGGACCGTCGGCGAGCGCATCGCGAAGCAGAAGTGGCTCCGCCTCCATCGCGCGCGCGTCGTTGGCGCGGACGAGCGATGGATCGACGTGGTCACCGCGGACGCGTTCGAGCCATACGCCGCCGCGATCACGCGGCACTACGCGAGCGCCGCTACTTAGTTCGGGCCAGGAAGCTGTTCACCGGCACGATCGTCGAGTTCTCTCCATTCTCGCCCTGCGGAATCGCGCCCGCCGCGAACTCCTCGATCACGCCCTTCGCGAAGACGAGGCAGTGCGTCGAGCCGCCGAACTGGAAGTAGCCGATCTGCTCGCCCTTCGTCACGTGCATGCCTTCCTCGAGCGGCGTTCCATCCGCCAGTGCGAGGATGCACGTCGACACCTCGGCCATGCCGATCGGCTCGATGCACATCAGACCGATGTTCGCGTTGTCCGCCTCGATGAAGATGAGCGCGCGCGTCGCGACGTGCGCGATGTAGCCCTGCGAGTTGTTCGGTCCCGCCGGATCGAATCCCTCCGACGCCGCCTCGGCGTAATACGTCCCGGCGATGTGCTCGATCTTCTTGATCGTGCCGCTCACCGGCGCGTGCCAGCGGTGGTAGTCGAGCGCGCTCAAGTACGCCTGATAGACCGTGCCGCCGAGGAAGTGGTCGATGTAGTTGCCGTTCAGCATCTGCCGGAGTGAGTACGGCTGCGCCTTCAGCCAGAACGTATCCGTCTCCTGCACGTTGGTCTGGATCGCGTACGGCGCGGACTCGCACGCGCTGACGACGACGCGATCGTCGCCCGGATCGGCGATCGGACGCTGCCCCAGTTTGAACTCGCGGATGAAGAAGTCGTTCCAGCTCTTGAAGCCGAGGTACGGCTGATCGGGTTGCGTTTGAAACTGATCGAGGTGAATCGCCTTGCGCGCCGCGGGACTGAACCATCCCTGCGGTCCGTCATTCAGCACGTAGCGCGAGTCCGCGCTGTCGAGGAACTGATTCCACGCGTTCAGAATCTTCATGAACATCGCGTTCACGTTCTGCATCGTGAACGCGGACAGCCCGGCCGGCGTGATCATCGGGAAATCCAGAATGGCGTTGATCGGGAACCCCACCATTCCGGTGGTGTTGTATTCCGGCGCGATGGTGAGGACGTGGTTGATGACCGTCAGCATCTGCTGGTAGTTCTCGAGCTTCACGTCGCCGCTGCCCGGCGGCGGCGGGAACACCGGCTGCTGCTCGAACATCAATGTGAAGTCCATGAAGAGCACGGGATCGCTCTCGATGAGCACGCGGAACTCTTCGACCACGGGATGGAACTCGGCGTTCTTGCTCTCCGCCTCGCTGATGGTCTTGGCCAACCACTCGTTCAGGACGTTCGGATCATCGGGCAGCCAGCCTCCCAAACGCTGGGTCTGGGTCGGGGGAGTGGTCGATCGCAAAAGAGTCATGGTGTCGCTCCTCGTACGGAGGAGTGACGGGCGCGACCGTTTCCCTACCTGAGGTCTTCGTCCGCGAACTTCAGCACCTCGGACGCCGCGAGCAGCAGCGCGCCGGGACCGTAGTTCACGTTGATGGCGTTGTCTGACGCGATTTTGCCGCAGCCGGGACCGACGTCGGGCGGTTGAATGCCGTAGACGACGCCCTGCGCGTCGACGCGACGCAACAGCAGCGCGAGCGCGCGCGTCGCGATCGGCGCGTACGTCGCGCGATCGAGCCAGCCTTCGTTCACGCCGCGCGCGAGAAAGAACGTCAGCAGCGCGGTGCCCGAGGTCTCGGCTTCGGGACATTGGTCGGGCATGGCGAGGTACGAGCTCCAGCCGCCGTCCGGCGTGCGACGCGCGATCAGCGACTGCGCCGCGATGCGCAACATCTCGCGCATCTCCGCGCTCGACACGACTTGATCGTAGCGACCGCCCGTGTACGGAGCGTCGAGCGCCTCGGCCGCACGCGCGAGTGCGACGAGCGCCCAACCGTTGCCGCGCGCCCAGAAAAATTCAGGACTCGATCCCGGCGCGTGATGAAAGAGTCCGCGCTGCGCGTCCCACAACAACGTGCCGCGTCGCGAGCGCAGCGATGGCACCGCCGCCTCACGCGCATCTGTTGATTCGGGACGATGCTCGTACACGTACGACTCGATCCATTCGTACGCGAGGTTGCGCGCGAGCTCGTTGCCGCTCGCGCCGTAGAGCGCGAGCCACGGCGTCACCATGTACAGATCGTCCTGCCAGAAGCGCGCGCCGTATCCGCCTTCGATCCACCACGGATTGCGCGGCGCGCCGTCCGCGGGACGCACGCGAATCGCATGCTCCGCGAAGCTCATCGGACCGGCGAGCTTGGTCAGCAGTGCCGCGCGCCGCGGATCGCTCGGCGGCAACACGCGGTAGAGGTCGAGCGTCGCCTGCGCGAACGCGGTGCCGTCGCCCCAGTACACGGTTTCGATCGGATCATCGCTGTCGAGAATCACTGCCGCGGCGCGATCGAGAAAGCGCGCGCCGGAGCCGGGTGCGCGCGACTCCATCTGCTCGCCGAGGAGGACGAGGCCGTCGAAGTAGACGGCGTTCTCCCAATGCAGACGCGGGTGAAACGTCCAGGTCACGCGATCGGCGACGCGCGTCGACGTCTCGAGGATGTGCTCGCGCGTGAGCGCGCCGGGATGTTGCACCGCACGCCGCTTCGGCGCGGCGACCGCGGGCAACGTCAGGACGAGAAACCACAACACGAAACGGGGAAACCGGGGCACGATTGGCGCAACAGGATCGAACGCGAACGCTATTTCTCGCGGCGAACTGAGGAGGAGAGGTCATGCAGCAGGCAAAACGAGGCGACACCGTTCACGTCCACTATCGCGGCACGCTCGACGACGGCACGGAGTTCGACTCCTCCGCCGGCAGCGATCCCATCAGCTTCACCCTCGGCGCCGGCCAGGTCATCCCCGGCTTCGACTCCGCGATCGAAGGCATGTCTGCCGGCGACAAGAAGACGGAACACATTCCGTCGAGCAACGCGTACGGCGAGCATCGCGACGAGCTCGTGTTCACGGTTGGCCGCGATCAGATGCCGGAGGGCTCGGAGGTGGAGGTCGGCGACATGCTGCACGTGGGCTTCCCAGATGGCAGCAGCGCCGCCGTGCAAGTGGCCGCGCTCGACGAACAGTCGGTGACGCTCGACGCGAACCATCCGCTGGCAGGGAAGAATCTGACGTTCGAGTTGGAGTTGGTGAAGATCGATTGATTCGGCGCGCGATAAACTGCACGGAGAAAAGTGCGCGACTACCTCCTCCTCCACATCAACGGACAACCCCACCGCATCGGCGCGGCGGACGCGTTCCAGACGCTCTCGCGCTATCTCCGCTACGACCTGCGCAAGACGGGCACGAAGATCGTGTGCGAGGAAGGCGACTGCGGCGCGTGCACGGTGCTCATCGGACGTCGTGAGAACGGCGACCTTCGTTATCGCCCGATCAACTCCTGCATTCAATTCCTCTTTCAACTCGACTGTGCGCATGTCGTGACCGTTGAAGGTCTCGCGAAGGGCGGCGAGCTCACGCCGGTGCAGGACGCGATGGTGCGCTGTCATGGCGCGCAGTGCGGCTATTGCACGCCGGGATTCATCACCGCGATGGCGGGCATGTTCGAGCACACCGAGCATCCCACCGACGCCGACATCCGTTGCGCGCTGACGGGGAATCTCTGCCGCTGCACGGGCTACGATCCGATCATCAAGGCGGCGCTGGAAGTCAAATCGCAGCCGAAAATCCACGAGTTGTATCCGAGCGAGCCGATCCTCCGCGCGATCGATGAAGTGAGCGCGGAGCCCGTGCAGATCGGCAACTTCGCGAAGCCCGCGGACCTCGCGAGCGCGATCGCGTTCAAGAGCGAGCATCCGAACACGGTCATCGTGCAGGGCGCGACCGACTTCGGCGTGTGGCGCACGAAGCGCGGATTCACCCCCGAGGCGCTGCTGTCGCTCGATGGAATCGAGGGGATGGGCGACGTGCGTCTCGACGATCGCACGCTCGTCGTCGGCGGACGCGTCTCGCTCGCGCAGTTCGAGTCGTCGGTGCGCGATCTCGTTCCCGAGCTCGCGCCGATCATGGATCGCTTCGGCTCGCCGCAGATCAAGAACGCGGGCACGCTCGCGGGGAACATCGCGAACGCCTCGCCGATCGCGGACACGCTGCCGTTTCTGTTCGTCGCCAACGCGACGCTCGAGCTGACCGGCACCGCCGGCTCCCGCCTCGTTCCCATCCGCGACTTCTACCTCGGCTACAAGAAGCTCGATCTGCGCGCGGACGAGATCATCACGCGCATCCGCATCCCGCTGCCGGCCGAGGGCGAGACGCTGCGGCTGTACAAGATCTCGAAGCGCAGTCACCTCGACATCTCGTCGTTCACCGCGGCGATCGTGATGAAGCGCAACGACGGCCACATCGACTCGATGCGCATCGCGTACGGCGGAGTCGGACCGGTCGTGCTGCGCCTGCCGAAGACCGAGGAGTTTCTCGCGGGACGCGCGTTCGCGAAGGAGTCGTTCACCGCCGCGGGCGAAGTCGCGAAGGCCGAGGTTGCACCGATTTCCGACGTGCGCGGGACGCGGGACTTTCGCCTGCAACTCGCGGAGAATGTGCTCTGTAAGTTTTATTACGACGCATGTACGTAGGTCGCGACGTTCCTCATGACTCCGCACGCGGTCATGTGACCGGCGAGTCGATCTACGTCGACGATGTGCCGCCGCTGCACGGCGAGTTGCTCGTCGACTTCGTGTGGAGTCCGTTCGCGTGCGCGCGCATCCGCGCGATCGATCTCGAGGCCGCGCGCGCCATCGACGGCGTCGCCGGTCTCTACACCTACCGCGACCTCGCCCACAACGTCCTCGGTCCCATCATGAAGGACGAGCCGTTGCTCGCCGAAGAAGTCTGCGCGTTTCGCGGACAGCCGATCGTCGTCATCGCGGCCGAGTCGCGCGCCGCAGCGGACGCCGCGAAGCGCGCCATTCGCATCGACTTCGAAGAGCTGAAGCCGATCCTCACCATCGACGACGCGGTCGCGGCGAAGAGCTTCATCGGCGACACGCGCTTCATCCGGCGCGGAGATGCCGAAGCGGCGATCGCGGCGGCGGAGCATGTGCTGGAAGGCGTGTTCATCAACGCGGGGCAGGATCACTTCTACCTCGAGTCGCAGGCCGCGCTCGTGATCCCGGGCGAGTTCGAGCAACTGCACGTCCTCTCGTCGACGCAGCATCCGACCGAGGTGCAGGAAGTCATCGCACATCTCCTCGGCATCGACATGAGCCGCGTCGTCGTCACGACGAAACGCATGGGCGGCGCGTTCGGAGGCAAGGAAGCGCAGGCCACGCATCCTGCGGTCATGGCGTCGCTCGTCGCGATGCGGACGAAGCGTCCCGCGCGCATCGTCTACGACAAAGACCTCGACATGCACGCGACGGGCAAGCGTCACCCGTTCCAGAACAAGTACCGCGTCGGCTTCTCGCGCAGCGGCGAGATCACGGGCATGGTCGTCGACTTTTACTCCGACGGCGGCGCGTTCGCCGATCTCTCGCCCGCGGTCATGGCGCGCGCGATGACGCACGCCGAGAACGCGTACTTCATCCCGAACATCGAGATTCGCGGCACGGTGTGCCGCACGAACATGCCGCCGAACACGGCGTTCCGCGGCTTCGGCGGACCGCAGGGCGTGGCGACGATGGAGAACATCCTCGAAGAGATCGCCGCGACGCTGAAGAAGGATCCGATCGACGTCCGCCGCGTGAACTGCTACGGCGTCGACACGCGCAACGTCACGCCGTACGGACAGATCGTGCGCAACAACACGCTGCCGCGACTCTTCACCGAGCTCGAAGAGCGCTGCGACTATCGCGCGCGCATGGACGCCGTGCGCGCGTTCAACACCGAGTCGAAGACGCACCTCAAAGGTTTGTCGATGACGGCGGTGAAGTTCGGCATCTCGTTCAACACGAAGTTCCTCAACCAGGCCAACGCGCTGGTGAACGTCTACCTCGACGGCAGCGTGCAGGTCTCGACCGGCGCGACGGAGATGGGGCAGGGCGTGAACACCAAGATCCGCCAGCTCGTCGCGGACGAGATCGGAGTGCCGATCGATCGCGTGATGGTGATGATCACGTCGACGGAGAAGAACAACAACACGTCCGCGAGCGCGGCGTCGAGCGCGGCGGACCTCAACGGCAGCGCCGCGGTCGACGCGTGCAAGCGCATTCGCGCGCGGCTGAACGAAGTCGCGGCCGCGGAGATCGCGCGCCAGGCGGGCGACATCGACGCGTCCGCGGAGTCGATCCACATCGTCGACGGCGTGGTATGGGACGAGCGGCGTCCGGACGTGCGGCTCACGTTCGAGCACCTCGTCGATGTCTCCTACAAGCTCCGCGTCTCCCTCGGTGAACGCGGTTTCTACGCGACGCCGCGTATCGACTGGAACTGGATGAACGGCCGCGGCAATCCGTTCCTCTACTTCACGATGGGCACGGCGTGCTCGGAAGTCTTGATCGATCGCTTCACCGGCGAGTTGAAAGTGTTGCGCAGCGACGTGCTGATGGACATCGGACGCCCGATCAATCCCGGCGTCGATCGCGGCCAGCTCACCGGCGCGTTCATCCAGGGCGTGGGTTGGGTGACGACGGAGGAGCTGCGCTACGACGAGAAGGGCGTGCTGCTCGCGCACTCGCCGACGACGTACAAGATCCCGAACATCAATGACGTGCCCGAGTCGTTCACGATGAACTGGATCGAGCACGAGAACACGGTCAATCTGAAGGGCAGCAAGGCGGTGGGCGAGCCGCCGCTGCTGATGGGCATCTCGGTGTGGTGCGCGGTCAAGCACGCGCTGGGATTCGTCTCGAACGGAGAGGTGGCGAAGTTGAAGTTGCCTGCAACGGGAGAAGAGATCCTCGGACGGCTCACGGAATACTCGCGCAAGGCGGCGGCCGTCCTGTGATGGACAACTACACGCTGCAGGAGTCGCTCGGCCTCGCGCTGCGATGGACGCACGTGTTCGCGGGGATCATGTGGGTCGGCGCGACGTATTACTTCACGTGGCTCGACCGCCGCTTCCACACGACCGATCCCGATCAAGTGTGGATGGTGCACAGCGGCGGGTTCTATGTCGTCGAGAAGACGAAGCAGCCGTCGCCGTCGCATCACCTGCACTGGTTCAAGTGGGAGGCGGCGATGACGTGGCTGAGCGGCTTCCCGCTGCTGATCCTCGTCTATTACGTCGGCGGACTGCTCGTCGAGGACCGCGCGAAGTTCACGACCGCGGCGATCATCGGCATCGGCTCGATCTTCGTCGGCTGGATCGTCTATGACTTGCTGTGGATCTCGCCGCTCGCGAGAGTCGAGCCGCTGGCGATTGCGATCTCGTACGCGCTGATCGTCGGACTGGCGTGGTACCTGCCGCACGTGATGTCGAACCGCGCGGCGTTCCTGCACGTCGGCGCGGTGATCGGAACGCTGATGGCGTTCAACGTCTGGATGCGCATCATTCCCGCGCAGAAGAAGATGGTCGCGGCCGCGCGCGAGGGACGCGAGATCGATCAGCGCCTCGCCGACCGCGCGAAGTTCCGCTCGAAGCACAACACGTACATGGTCATCCCGGTCGTCATGATCATGATCAGCAACCACTACCCCGTGACGACGTACGGCCACCAGTACAACTGGCTCGTGCTGGCGGTACTGACGCTGGTCGGGTGGGGAGTGGCGCACTGGATTCGGAAGCAGTGAGGGGAGTCGCAAAGTCTTCAAGTCGCAAAGTCTCAAAGGACTTCTCTGCGACTTTGCGACTTTGCGACTTTGAGACTCCATGAAGACAACACTGAACGCACAAGAACTCGGCACGATGATGGCGCCCCTCGAAAAGGCGCTCATCCCCTTCACCAATCGCTTCCCCGGCTCGGCCGGCGAGCGCCAACCCGTGCACACCGTGTACGGCGGCGCGCATCTCTTCAAGCACGACACGGCGCGCAAGCTTGGGGAGAAGGCGATGGCGGCGCTCGATGAGCATGGCGTCGATCCGTTTGTGTTCGGGCGCGCGATCGGGCTCGAGGACGCGCATGCGGAGACGATCTGGCAGCGCGTGGTCGAGAAGCTCGCGCGCGAGCCGGTCGAGGACTTCCGCGCCGACTTTGAAGACGGGTACGGCAATCGTCCGGACGAGGAAGAGGACCATCACGCGGAAGTCGTCGCGCGCGAGTTCGCCAAGGGGATGAGCGAGGGCACGCTGCCGCCGTTCATCGGCATCCGTATCAAGCCGTTCTCGCAGGAGCTGATGCGCCGCGGCATCCGCACGCTGGACATCCTCCTCACCACGCTCCTCGGCGAAACGAACGGCGCGCTGCCGCAGAACTTCGTCGTCACGCTGCCGAAGATTCAACTGCCGGAGCAGGTGACGCTGCTCGCCGACGTCTTCGACGCGCTCGAGCCGCGACTCGGACTCGCGTCCGGCGCGCTGCGCCTCGAGTTCATGATCGAGACGACGCAGTCGATCCTCAGCGAGCGCGGCGAGTCCAACCTGCCGCGCTTCCTCGACGCCGCGCGCGGACGCGCCGCCGCCGCGCACTTCGGCACGTACGACTACACCGCGAGCTGCAACATCACCGCGGCGGAGCAGCGCATGGATCACCCGTCGTGCGACTTCGCGCGGCACATGATGCAGATCGCGTACGCCGGCACGGGCATCTGGCTCTCGGACGGCGCGACGAACATCCTCCCGATCGGCGATCGCGACACGGTTCATCGCGCGTGGCACCTGCACGTGCAGCACATCCGCCACTCGCTCGTGCATGCGTACTATCAAGGATGGGATCTCCATCCGGCGCAGCTCCCGACGCGTTACGCCGCGGTGTACTCGTTCTTCCTCGAGGGACTCGCCGCCGCGACGGAACGCCTGCGCAACTTCATGCAGAAGGCCGGACAGGCGACGCTCGTCGGTGACGTCTTCGATGACGCGGCGACGGGACAGGGTCTCCTCAACTACTTCATCCGCGGCATCAACAGCGGCGCGTTGACGGAAGAGGAGGCGCTGGCGACGGGACTCACGCTCGACGAGCTGCGCTCGCGGAGCTTCGTGAAGATTCTCGCGGGCCGCCGCGCCGCCGCCACCACAGGCGCATAATGACGTCCATCCCTCGATGGACATCACGCCCGGCACACGGCTCGGACCGTACGAGGTCGTCTCGCGCATCGGCGCGGGCGGCATGGGCGAGGTGTTCCGCGGACGCGACACGCGGCTCGACCGCAGCGTCGCGATCAAAGTCCTCCCGGCGCAGCTCGCGCGCAACGCGCAACTGAAGCTGCGCTTCGAGCGCGAAGCGAAGACGATCTCGCAGCTCAACCATCCGCACATCTGCACGCTGTACGACGTCGGCGATGACTACCTCGTCATGGAGTTGCTCGAAGGCGAGACGCTCGCGGAGCGTTTGTCGCGCGGGCCGCTGCCGCTCGCGGACGCGCTGAAGTACGGCGCGCAGATCGCCGCGGCGCTCGATCGCGCGCATCGCGCGGGGATCATCCATCGCGACCTCAAGCCGGGCAACATCATGCTCACGAAGAGCGGCGCGAAGCTGCTCGACTTCGGCCTCGCGAAGTCCGCGCCGCAGCCGTTCGATCCGAACAGCGCGACGCTGCAGCAACGCGATCCGATCACCGAGGAGGGGACGATCCTCGGCACGTTTCAGTACATGGCGCCGGAGCAGCTCGAAGCCGAGGAGGCGGACGCGCGCACCGATCTCTTCGCGCTGGGCGCGGTGTTGTACGAGATGGTCACCGGCCGGCGCGCGTTCGAGGGGAAGACGAAGACCTCGCTCATCGCCGCGATCGTCGGCGGGCAACCGACGCCGGTCTCGCAAATCATGCCGCTGTCGCCGGCCGCGCTGGAGCACGTGATTCAGAAGTGTCTCGAGAAAGAGCGCGAGGATCGCTGGCAGAGCGCGCACGACGTCGCCGAAGAGCTGCGCTGGATTGCCGCCGCGCCCGCGGCCGAGAAGACGCGCGGCGCGCGCGGCGGAAAAATCGCGATGGCCGCGGCGATCGCGCTGGCGATCGCACTCGCCGCCGTCACCGTCGCGTACGTGCGCGCGCGCCACACGCCGCCGTCGCGTACCGCGTTCGAGCTGCTGCCGCCGAAGGGATACGCGTTCGGCCGCCACTCGATTTCACCCGACGGCACCCGCGTCGCGTTCAACGCCAACTCCCTCGGTTCCTCGCATGACGGCGGGATCTGGACGCGCGCACTCGACGGCATCGAGGCGAAGCGTCTGACCACGGACGGCGACGATCGCTTCCTCGCCTGGTCTCCCGACTCGAAATGGATCGCGTATCTCGCGCGCGGCTCGCAGGACTTTCAGTTGCGCAAGATTGCCGCGACCGGCGGAGCGTTCGAGGTGATCGACGCGTCGGTGCCGGCGCTCGGTAACTTCGCCTGGGGTGCAGACGGCACGTTCATCTACACGGTCGGCATCAGCGACGGGATTTTCGCATTGCGTCCGGGCGGCGGCGACCCGGTGTTGGTCACGAAGTGCGACCGCAAGCGGCGCGAGACGTTTCACGGGTGGATGCAGTTTCTGCCCGACGGCAAACGGTTCCTCTATCTCGTGCACACGATCGCGTCGCGGAAGAACGAGATCTGGGCGGGCTCGATCGACGGCAAGTTGAAGCAGTTCATCTTCCGCGCGGATGGCTTCGTCGGCGTCGCGCGCGGAAACCTCTACTTCGTGCGCGACGGCGCGATCTACGCTCAACGCTTCGACGAGAAGCGCCTGCGACTCGAGGGCGAGCCGCGCATCGTCATTCAGCGCGCGCAGTTCGTCGAAGAGTCGGGCGGTGCGTACGCGACCGTGGCCGACACCGGCGCGTTGCTGTATCCGCCCGCGTCGAAGCGGCGAGTCGAGTGGAGCTGGTTCGATCGCGGCGGACGGCGCATCGAGAAAGTGTTCGACGGCGAGGAGATGTTCGCGCGCTCGCTCTCGCACGACGGCACGAGAGTCGCGGCGGTGAAGTTCGATCCCGTGAAGGGAGCGAACGACGTCTGGATCGTCGATCTCACGCGAGGGTTGCGCACGCGGCTCACGTCGGGACTCGCCGAGTACACGAATCCGCTGTGGAGTCCCGACGACAATCGCGTCTACTTCGGCTCCGATCGCGACGGGCCGTACGACATCTACGCGCAGTCGGACGACGGCGCGTCGCAGGCCGAGGTGGTGTGGAAGAGCGATCACGACAAGCAGCTTTACGAGATCACCCCCGCGGGCGACATGCTGCTCGTCGCCGAGTCGATCCCGCAGACGCGCCACGATCTCTGGCTGGTGCCGGTCCACGCACCGGAGAAACGGCAGCTCGTCGCAGGCACGGAGGCGGATGAATACGCGGGCGGGATCTCGCCGGATGGGCGCTTCGTCTCGTACATCTCCGACCGCTCCGGTCGCGCGGAGCTGTACGTGCGCTTGCTCGCGGGCGGCCGCACCGTGCAGGTCACGACCGAGGGGGCGTACGGATACATCTGGGCGCAGGACGGCAAGGAACTGCTCGTGCGCAGCGCGGACAATGCACGTGTCTCCATTCCGGTGACCGTCGTGAACGGGCAGATCGTGCCCGGCAAACCGACGCTGCTCTTCTCCGCGCCGGCGCAGTTCTACAGTTGCATCGCCGACCGCGACAAACGCATGCTGATCTCGCTGGTGCCCGACCCGCAGGACTACGTCTTCCCGCTCCACTACGACTCGGCGCCGCTCGACTGAGTCATGAGCCGCGATACGTCGAATACCCGAATGGCGCGAGGAGCAGCGGCACGTGATAGTGCTGCGCGGTCTCTTCGATCCGAAACACGATCGTGATCTCGGGGAAGAAGCCGCCGGGATTCGCGAACGTCAATCGATACGTGCCGCGCTGCGATTCCGCGACGAGCTTCGCGCGGCCGTCGTTGTCCGTCACGCCTTCGAAGACGACTTCGTCTTCGAAGCGCAGCGTGACCGGCACGCCCGCGGCGGGACGTCCTTTCGCAGTATCAAGGACGTGCGTCGTGATTCCCGCCATCAGTTCACCAGCTTCTCGAGGCGCAGCGCGGTGATCTTCGCGTGTTCTTCCGCGGCGATGCGCAGCTCCGTCTCGCGATCGTTGTTGATGCGCCCGCGCAGGTTCGCGAGCATGTCGTCCGCGCTGCGGCCGGTCGCGCAGACGAGGTAGACGAAGCCGAACTTCTCCTCGTACGCGCGATTGCCTTCCGCGAGCGCGGCCATCGTCTCGTCCGACGCGGTGCGCGTGCCCGACTGCTCCTGCGACGACCAACCCGCGCGACGCTCGCCGATGCGCGGATGCGCGGAGAACGCCTCGAGCCAGTCGGCCGCATCGAGCGCGAGCCAGAGGCGCGTCGCGTGGTCGACGAGCGCGTCCCACGATGCGAATGGCCGCGCGTTCATCATCGCGTCCACCCAGCGCGACGACGCGCACACTTTGCGCAGCTCGTGGCCGTGGAAGAGCGTGTTCACGCGCTGCACGACCGCGGCGCGGCGTCCGTTCTCCGTCGCGAGTCCCCACACGCGCAGGCGGCTCACGCCGCCGTCGGGATACACGTTCAGGCGCAGGTGTGTGAATGGCTCGTCCGTCAGCAGCTCGTCGATGAAGTAGTGGCGCGTGTGCGCCTGCAGCTTCGTGCGCGGGAGAAGCTCGGTCCACACGTCGCCGTCGCGCGCGCCTTCGATCGACGCGGTGTCGGGATAGTTGCCCTTGAAGTGATTCGTGTCGATCTCGATGCGGCGGATGCGCCCCTCGGTCGCGAGCTTCACCACCACCCAGTCGTAGCCGGGTCCGCGTCGGCGGCGCGTTTCCCAGCCGTCACTCATGTTGTGCGCGCGGCCGGGCATGATCAGGTTGTGCTTCGGGCCGAAGAACATGTCGCTGCACGTGATGACGTCGCCGCCGTTCTCGACCGCGGCGAGATCGATCTCGTTCGCCAGGCCGCCGGCGAGTCGCCACTCCGGAACGATCTCGCCGTGGACGCGCAGCCGCGCCACGCCGCCGTCCGGAAAAATGTTGAAGCGGAGATGCGTGACCGCGACGCCGCTCGCGACTTCGAACTCGTTCTCGCTGTCACCTTGCAGCGGCGAGCGCGGAAGGAGTTCGCGCCACTCGGCGGCGAGGAGTTGTTCGACGCTGGCGTCGATGCGCGCCGACGCCGCCTCGATCGAGCACGACTCGGGATAGTTGCCGCGAAAGAAGCTCGTGTCGACGACGACACCGCGCACGATGCCGCGCGCGCCCAAACGAATGATGGCGAAGTCGTGCCCGCCGACGCGCTTGCGGCGGCTCTCCCACCCGTCCATCCACTTCCCGCGGTCGGTGTACTCGTGCTCTTTCCAAATCGCCTTCGCCGGTTTTAGGAGATTTTCCTTTTCGGCGAAGAAGTCGTCGTTCGCGTAGAGCACGGAGCCGCCGAGGCGCTCGGAGGCGAGGTCGATGAGGTCTTTGAACATCGCGGGAAGTTTATCGTTCTTCGCCGAGCACCCACGTCGCCTTCACGACTCCCTTGAGCGTCTCGCCGAGGTACGGCGTGATCTTGTGCCGGTGCTGCACGATCTCCGGCGTGACCGTGAACGACTCCTCCGGCGCCCACACCACAAAGTCCGCATCGTTCCCGATTGCGATCGCGCCTTTGCGCTCCAGTCGCGCGAGACGCGCGGGATTCGCGGAGCACAAACGCACGACGTCCGCGAGGTCGAACCCGCGCGCGCTCGCGTTCGTCCAGAAGATCGGCAGGACGAACTGCAGCGACGCGATGCCGCCCCAGCAGCTCGTGAAGTCGCCGCGCTTCAGCGCCGGCGTGCATGGCGAGTGATCGCTCACCACGAGCTCGATCAGTCCCGACGCCAGTCCGTGCCACAAGCGCTCGCGGTTCGCGCGCTCGCGGATCGGCGGCGCGCACTTGAACTCCGTGTGGCCGCGCGGCACCGACTCCGCGGTGAAGTGCAGGTAGTGCGGCGTCGTCTCCGCGCTGAGCGGGAGGCGTTCCGCGCGGGCGCGGGCGAGGATCGAGAGCGCGCTGCCCGAGGAGAGGTGGACGACGTGGATGCGCGCGCCGGTATCGCGGCAGACGTCGGCGAGCAGCTCGATCGCTTCGTCTTCCGCGGCGTTCGGACGCGAGTGCAGATACGTCGCGTAGTCGTCGGGATCGCCGTGCGGCTCGTGCAACTCGCCCGGGAGCTCGGCGTGCACGAGCAGCGGCGCGCCCGTCGGTGCAAGCTCGCGCGCCGCTTCACGCAGTTGCGACTCATCGACGTTCGGGAACTCGTCGACGCCGGAGTGCACGAGAAAACATTTGAAGCCGCGCGCGCCGGCGTCGAGCATCGGAAGGAGCTCGGATGTGTTGCCCGGGACCACGCCACCCCACAGCTCGACGTTCACCATCCCGTGCGCGACCTGCTTCTTGATTTCGAGCGCGGCGAGCGTCGTCGTCGGCGGGAGTGAGTTCAGCGGCATGTCCACGATCGTCGTGATGCCGCCCGCCGCCGCCGCCCGCGTCGCCGTGTCGAAGCCTTCCCACTCCGTGCGCCCCGGCTCGTTCACGTGCACGTGGGAGTCGACGAGGCCGGGCATGAGCACGAGATCGCCGTAGTCGATGTCGGCTATTGCGTCGGATTCGATCGCGGCGATGCGCGTGCCTTCGATGGTGACGGTCGCCGGCGCGATCCCGGTGGAGGTGACGACGCGGTTCGATCGGATTCTCGTCAAGGCTCGAAGGATAAACTGAGACGCAGCACGATGACCCTCTTCGAACAACAAGCCGACCTCGTTGCGCGGCACGAGCCCTTCGTGACCGTCACCGTCGTCGACACCCTCGGCTCCACGCCGCAGGACCGCGGCGCGAAGATGCTCGTCACGCGCGTTGGACGCGTCGCCGGAACGGTCGGCGGCGGCAAGATCGAGGCGCGTTGCATCGACGAGGCGAAGAAGCTTCTCGAAGGCGGCGACGCGAACACGAAGTTCGTTCAGTGGTCGCTCGAGAAAGACATCGGCATGACGTGCGGCGGCATCGTGCGCGTCTACTTCGAGGCGTTCAACGTCGCGCGGTGGAAGATCGTCGTCTTCGGCGCGGGACATGTCGCGAATGCGCTCGTCTCCATCCTCGAGAAGCTCGACTGCCGCATCACCTGCATCGATCCGCGCGAGGAATGGCTCGCGCGTCTGCCCGAGTCGCCGAAGCTGACGAAGATCTTGTCGAGCGACATGCCGTCCGAGGTGGCGAAGATTCCGGACGACGCGTTCGTCGTGCTGATGACGATGGGACACACCACCGACAAGCCCATCCTCATCGAGATTCTCCGCACGCGCACCTTCCCCTACCTCGGCGTCATCGGCAGCAACGCGAAGGCGAAGCGGCTGCGGCAGGATGTGCTCGCCGCGGGCCTCGATGAAGAGAAGACGCGCGCCTTCTTCTGCCCCGTCGGCCTCGACCTCGGATCGAATCATCCGCAGGAGATCGCCATCTCCGTCGCGGCGCAGATGCTGCAACTCCGCCCCCGCGGATGAGGGAGCTGAAGGAGCGAGCACGCCGTCTCGGCATCGAGACGAGCTATATCGATGCGTCCGGCAAACGCCGTCCTGCGAGCAAAGCTGCGCTCGCCGCGGCAGTCGAGCTGCGCACGCGTCCGGCACTCGAGCACGATCCCGTGCGCGTCGTGTGGGGCAACGAACGCATCGACGTCGATGGCGATTGGGACCTCGCGCTCGAAGACGGCTCGTGGCGCGCGGGACGCGGCGCGATTCTCGATCCTCTTCCGCACGGCTATCACCTCCTTCGACAGCACGATCGCGAGACGCTGATCATCGCCGCGCCGCGCAAGGCGCACGCGCCGCGCGAGAAATCGTGGGGACTCTTCGCGCCGCTCTACGCCGCGCACACGCGCGGCAGTTGGGGCGCCGGCGACCTCGGCGATCTGCTGTCGTACGCGAGTTGGATCGATCATCACGGCGGCTCCGTCGTCGCGACGCTGCCCATGCTCGCGTCGCTCGATCACGAGCCGAGTCCGTATTCGCCCGCGAGTCGACTCTTCTGGAACGAGCTGTATCTCGACGTCACGCGACTTCCCGAGTATCGCGATGAAGATGCCGACGCGGGCGCGCTCGCGCATCTGCAGCAGACGACGTTCGTCGACTACGACGCGGTGCGGCGCGAGAAGCGTCGCGTGCTCGAGCGCTGCGCCGAACGCTTCGCGCCCGACCTCGAGTTCGATCGCTTCGCGAGCGGCGAGGCGCGCGAGTACGCAAGGTTCATGGGCAACGAGCGCTATCACCTGTACGTGCAGTACCGGCTCGCGCAGCAGATGCGCGAAGTCGCGAACGCCGCCCGCCGCCTCGGTACCGGCCTCTATCTCGACTTCCCCCTCGGCGTTCATCCGCACGGCTACGACGCATCGCGTTACGGTCACGTCTTCGCGAAGAACGTCTCGGTTGGCGCGCCGCCGGATCTCTTCTTCACAAAAGGCCAGAACTGGGGCTTCGCGCCCTTCGATCCCGACGCGATGCGCGCCGACCGCTACGACTACTTTCGCAAAGCCGTGCGCCATCACGTGTCGCACGCGGGCATCCTGCGCATCGATCACGTGATGGGTTTGCATCGCCTCTTCTGGATTCCGAACGGGATGGATCCGAAGGACGGCGTGTATGTGCGCTATCCCGCGGACGAGCTGTACGCGATCCTCACCCTCGAGTCGCGCCGCCATGCATGCACCGTCGTCGGCGAGGACCTCGGCACCGTGCCGCCCGAAGTGCCGCGCATGATGCGCAAGCACGGGCTTCGTCGCATGTACGTCGTGCAGTACGAAGTGAAGGCGGATGCGCCGCTGCCCGAGCCGCCGCGCGAGTCCGTCGGCAGCGTGAACACGCATGACATGCCGACGTTCGCCGGATGGTGGAACGGCAAGGACATCGACGATCGAGTGGCCATGGGCTTGCTCGATGAAGTCGGCGCGCATCGCGAGCGCGAGCAGCGCGAGCGGATGAAGAAGCAGTTCGGCAGTCTCGAAGACGTGCTGCTCTTTCTCGCGTCGAGCGACGCCGAGATCGTGCTCGTCAACCTCGAGGATCTGTGGGGCGAGCTCGAGCCGCAAAACGTGCCCGGCGTGCCGGAACGCAGTTGGCGGCATAAGTTTCGATTGGGACTCGAAGACGCAATGGCGGACGGTTCCATTCGCCGCGTGCTGACGAACGTCGGCGCGCGCAGAGCGCATGGTACGGTTCGCGATCCTGAAAACCGGATAAAGGAAGGCTGATGGCAGTTCGTAAAAAGAGTGACAAAACCGCGAGCGCACCGCGCAAGCGCGCGCCGAAGAAAAAGTCCGTGGTGGAGGAAGAGCTGCAGAACGTCGGCGCGGACGTCGTGCCGAGCGTGGAGATCAGCGTAGGCGGCGGCAGTCCGACACAACTGCTCGCCGACTGGGATCTCCACCTCTTCAACGAGGGCACGCATCACAAGCTGTGGGAGAAGCTCGGCGCGCACATCGTGCCGGGCGGCGTCATCTTCGGAGTGTGGGCGCCGAACGCGGCGCGCGTGAGCGTCGTCGGCGACTTCAACGACTGGAACACCGGCTCGCATCCGCTCGAGATGCGCGGCGCGTCCGGCATCTGGGAAGGCTTCATCCCCGACATCAAGAAGGGGACGAAGTACAAGTACCACATCGTCTCGCGCTTCAATGACTACGAGGTCAACAAGGCCGATCCGTTCGGCGTGCATCACGAGACGCCGCCGCAAACCGCGTCGATCGTCTGGGACCTCGACTACGAATGGAACGACGCGGAGTGGATGAAGACGCGCGCGCCGCGCAACGCGTACGACGCGCCGATGTCCACCTACGAAGTGCACCTCGGATCGTGGGGACGCGTCTCCGATGACGACGGCAAGACGTGGCGCTCGATGAGCTATCGCGAGATCGCGCCGCGCCTCGCCGGCTACGTGAAGAAGATGAACTTCACGCACGTCGAGCTCATGCCGATCATGGAGCATCCGTTCTACGGCTCCTGGGGCTACCAGATCACGGGCTACTTCGCGCCGACGAGCCGCTACGGCACGCCGCAGGATTTCAAGTACCTCATCGACGTGCTGCATCAGCACGACATCGGCGTCATCCTCGACTGGGTGCCGTCGCACTTTCCGAGCGACGAGCACGGACTCACGTACTTCGACGGCACGCATCTCTTCGAGCATGCCGATCCGCGCAAGGGATTTCATCCCGACTGGAACTCGCTCATCTTCAACTACGGCCGCAACGAAGTGCGCTCGTTCCTCTTGTCGAGCGCGTTGTACTGGCTCGACGAGTACCACATCGATGGACTGCGCGTGGACGCGGTGGCGTCGATGCTCTACCTCGATTACTCGCGCAAGCACGGCGAGTGGGTGCCGAACGAATTCGGCGGACGCGAGAACATCGAGGCGATCTCGTTCCTGCGCCGCGTGAACGAGGACGTCTACAAAGTCCATCCCGACGTGCAGACGATCGCCGAGGAGTCGACGGCGTGGCCGATGGTTTCGCGACCGACGTATGTGGGCGGCCTCGGCTTCGGCATGAAGTGGGACATGGGCTGGATGCACGACACGCTGCGGTACTTCGCGAAGGATCCGATCCATCGCAAGTTCCACCACAACGACCTCACGTTCCGCATGATGTACGCGTTCACGGAGAACTTCGTGCTGCCGCTGTCGCACGACGAAGTCGTGCACGGCAAGGGCTCGCTGATGGGCAAGATGCGCGGCGACGAATGGCAGCGCGCCGCGAATCTGCGCCTGCTCTTCTCGCTGATGTACGCGAATCCCGGCAAGAAGCTGCTCTTCATGGGCGCGGAGCTCGGCCAGTATCGCGAGTGGAATCACGACGGCAGTCTCGACTGGCACCTGCTCGACTCGCCGATCCATCGCGGCATCAATCGGTGGCTCGAGGATCTGAACAAGGCGTATCGCGACGTGCCTGCGTTTCACGAGCTCGACATGTCGCCGGAAGGCTTCGAGTGGGTCGACTGCTGCGACACGGAGAACAGCGTGGTCAGTCTCTTGCGCCGCTCGAAGTCGAATCCGAATGAGCTCCTCATCGCGGTGATGAACTTCACCGAGATGCCGCGGCACAACTATCAGATCGGCGTGCCGCGCGGCGGACATTGGGCCGAGGTGTTGAACAGCGACGCGACGATCTACGGCGGAAGCGGACAGGGAAATATGGGCGGACTCGAAGCCGCGCCGATTCCGCTGCACGGACGCAAGTGGTCGGTGACGATGACGCTGCCGCCGCTCGGCGCGGTGTTCCTGCTCGCGCGCGAAGAGGCGGCCGAGATCGAGCCGGCGGAGACAGAGCCCGCTGAGATCGAGGAAGACGAAACGGAGGCGGCCGCCGTTGCTTGATCGTGCGGACATTCGTGTCGCGGCCTCGCTCGGCGCGCGGCTTCTCGACAACGATCGTTGCGAGTTTCGCGTGTGGGCGCCGCAGCGCGATCGCGTGACGCTGCACATCGTCGCGCCGAACGAGCGGCGCGTGACGCTCGAGAAAAACGCGAACGGCTATCACGAGGCGATCGTCGACGACTGCCGCGAAGGCACGCGCTACTTGTTCGACCTCGGCGGAACCGAGCGTCCCGATCCGGCGTCGCGCTCGCAACCGGATGGCGTGCACAAGGCGTCGGAGGTGATCGGAAGCGACTTCGAGTGGCACGATGAGGGCTGGACCGGCATCGCGCTCGAAGACTACGTCCTCTACGAGCTCCACGTCGGCACGTTCACCGACGAAGGCACGTTCGACGCCGTCATCCCGCATCTCGATGCGCTCAAAGACCTCGGCATCACCGCGGTCGAGCTGTTGCCCGTCGCGCAGTTTCCGGGCACGCGCAACTGGGGCTACGACGGCGTGTACATCGGCGCGGCGCAGACGTCGTACGGCGGCGCGCGCGCGCTGAAGCGGCTCGTCG
>DATELS010000728.1:0-6459 GCA_035276365.1 Thermoanaerobaculia bacterium | reverse complement strand
CTCGTCGGATCGCGCCGGCGCTTCGCCGAGCCAGAACGGAATGCTCGGCGGTGCGCCGTGCGCGTCGGCCACGCGAACGACTCCGCTGCCGACGCGGAGGATCTGCCACGATGCGTTGCCGAGCTGAAAGATGTCGCCGGCGGTGCTCTCGATCGCGAAGTCTTCGTTGACCGTGCCGATGAACGTGTCGTCGCCTTCGAGCACGACGCGATAGTCCGCGACTTCCGGGATCGCGCCGCCCGAGGTGAGGGAGAGGAGGCGGGAGCCGCGGCGTCCGCGGACGTTCGCGTTCACTTCGTCGCGATGCACGAGCGCGCCGCGGCGTCCGCGCTTCGTGGCGAAGCCTTCCGCGACCATCGACAGCACCGCGTCGAACGACGCACGCGTGAGGTCGCGATACGGCCACGCGCGCGTGACCATCGCGTAGAGCGCGTCTTCCGCGTAGTCGCAGCACGACGTCTCCGCGACGAGCTGCTGCGCGAGCACGTCGAGCGGCGCCTCGTGACTGACGATGCGATCGAGCTCGCCGCGCTTCACGGAGCGCAGCAGCGCCGCGCATTCGGTGAGATCGTCGAGCGACGCGGGGAAGAGCCGCCCCTTCGGCGTGCCGGCGACGTTGTGTCCCGAGCGTCCGACCCGCTGCAGAAACGTGGCGATGCGATGCGGCGAGCCGATCTGGCAGACGAGATCGACGTGACCGATGTCGATGCCCAGCTCCAGCGACGCGGTCGCGACGAGCGCCTTCAGTTGTCCGGTCTTGAGTCGCGTCTCGGCGTCGAGGCGCTTCTCTTTCGAGAGGCTGCCGTGATGCGCGGTCACCGCGTCGTCGCCGAGGCGGTCGCTGAGGTGGCGGGCGACGCGCTCGGCCATGCGACGCGTGTTCACGAACACGAGCGTCGTGCGATGCTCGAGGATCAGCGCCGTCAGCCGCTCGTAATACTCCTCCCACACCTCGTGCGACATCACCGTCTCGAGCGCGGAGCGCGGCACTTCGAGGCCGAGATCCATGTCGCGGCGGTGGCCCTCATCGATGATCGTGCACTCGCTTTGCGGCGCGAGGTAGCGCGCCACTTCGTCGATCGGCTTCTGCGTCGCGGAGAGTCCGAGGCGGAGCAGCGGTTGTTCGGCGACCTCCTGCAGTCGTTCGAGCGTGAGCGCGAGATGCGCGCCGCGACGCGTGCCGATGACGGCGTGGATCTCGTCGACGATGACCGTGCGCACCGTGCGCAGCATGGCCCGGCTGCGTTCCGCGGTCAGGAGGAGGTACAGCGACTCGGGCGTCGTGACGAGGATGTGCGGCGGCGTCTTCACCATCGCCGCGCGCTCGCTCTGCGGCGTGTCGCCGGTGCGCACCGCCGCCGTCACGCGCGGCGCGTCGATGCCCATCTCCTCCGCGATGCGACGAATGCCTTTGCGCGGCTCGGCGAGATTTTTGTGAATGTCCGCGCTGAGTGCCTTCAGCGGCGAGACGTAGACGACGCGCACTTCATCGGGCAGCGGCGACTGCAGTCCTTCGACGAAGAGGTCGTCGAGCGCGGTCAGAAATGCGGCGAGCGTTTTGCCGGAGCCGGTCGGCGCGGCGATGAGCGTGGGGCGCTGCTCGCGGATGGCCGCCCAACCACGCGTCTGCGCGGGCGTGGGCACACCGAGAGTCTCCGAGAACCAGCGTTGAACGGCGGGATGGAACGCGTCGAGGGACATGGGGTCGCGAACGGCGATCCGAGTATACGTGTTCTCTCTTTTCGAAGGAGTTCACGATGACCAAACAGATTCTGGCGGCATTACAGGAAGGCTTCGAAGGACCTCACGACGGCTCGAGTTACTTTCTCGACTCGGACGGCGGGCTGCGCGGGACGCTGGCGAAGGTGAGCGCGGAAGAGGCGTCGCGCGCGGTGGGCGGGACGTCGATCGCGGCGCACGCGCATCACATCCGGTTCAGCCTCGCGGCGTCGGCGGCATCGATCGCCGGCGACTCGTCGCCGCGCGACTGGAACGAGAGCTGGACGGTGCGCAACGTCGACGAGACGGAGTGGGACCGCCTGCGCCGCGAGCTCGATGCGGAGTACGACAAACTCCGCGCGACGATCGCCGCGCACGGGGACTCGGCATTGGGGGCGGGCGTGGGGGTGGTGGCGCACCTCGCGTATCACGTGGGCGCGATCCGGCAGAAGCTCGCGGTTTAACGCAACCTCGAGACTGCACGGGAGAGCGCTGCAATTACGCGCTCTCCCTCCTCCGTCCGCAGAAACCCGCGCGTTAGCACGACCAGCACGTACTGCGACCCATCGGGACGAAACACGAGTCCCGCGTCGTGCGCGATGCGCGTGATCGAGCCGGTTTTGTGCGCGACGCGCGTTCCTTTCGGCAGTCCCGCGGGGATGCCGTCGTTGTGCTCCTGCGCGAGCAGGATGTCGATCATCTTCTTCGACGCGTCGGGCGACACGGCGCGGCTCTCGGCGAGTGTCTTGAAGATGAGCATGAGGTCGTACGCGGTGGTGGTGTTGTTCATCCCCGCCTCGTACGCCTTGTCGTCCTCGACGCCGCGCAGCACCTGGATGTGCTCCGCGCCGATCGTCTTCATCAGCGCCATCACGCGCGGCGCGCCGATCAACTCGATGACGAGGTTCGTCGCGAGGTTCGAGCTGCGGTCGATCATTCGCCGCACGAGCTCTTCGAGCGTGACGTCGGTGCCGATCTTCTCGTACAGCTTGGGATCGGAGTCTTCGTCCGCGTTGAGCGCGAAGTGCGAGCCGTCGAAGATGCTGACGAAGTCGTTCTTGACGCGCACCGGCTGGTCGAGCCGCAGCTCGCCGCGCGTGACGGCCTCGAAGATGCCGAGCATCACCGGCACCTTCATCGTGCTCGCGGCGTGGAAGACCTCGTGCTCGTTGCGGAAGAGCGTCGCGCCCGACGCGAGGTCGTAGTACGCGACGGCGATGGTCTGATGCGGATGCCGCGCGAGGATGCGGTCGACGGACGACGCGCATCCTGACGCGAGCAACAACGCGAGAACGAGAACGCCGCGTTTCATCGAACGCGGATTGTAGGACGAGCCTACGCGCCTTCGATCGCCTTCTCGAACTCCTTCGCCGCGAGCTTGAACCCCGCCTCCTTCGGATGGAGCTCGTTCGCCCAGAGCGACTTCGTCGCCGGCAGCACGTTGCGCAGGTCGACGTAGCGCACGTGCGCGAACTCCGCCGCCACGCCTTTGACCATCGCGTTGAAGCGGTCCATGAGCGTCTGCATCATGGCCGTGTTCTCCGCGAGGTTGTTGAAGCCTTTCTCGATGAAGCCGGGACGCAGCCACGGACCGGGCAGCGGTCCCCAGCCGCCGAGGACGCCGTCGCCGTCGGGGATGGCATAGCCGTAGCCGTGGACGATGATGCGCACCTTCTGCTTCAACATCTTCTGACAGAGGTCGGTGATGGTGCGGATGATCCAGACGTACGCGTCGCGCACGCGCTCGTCGATGACGCCGCGCACGACGCTGTCGTTGAAGCCCTGCTTCGGCGAGCCGGCGTGATTGATGAGAAATCCGAACTCGGTGCCGGCGATGTCGTTGCCGCCGCCGGAGAGCAGAATCGCGCGCGGCGTCTGCCCGCTGGAGATGACTTTCTCGACCGCCGCCGCGAATTTCTCGAGCTGCCCGCGGCCGAAGGCCATCATCTCGACGCGATCGCCGGCGCGCGCGACGGACTCGACGTCGTACGCGGACTGATGGAGCGCATTCAGGATGTCGGTGCCCGGATAGTCGAACCACGAGTCGCCTTCGGCGATGAGCCAGCCCTTCGTGCCCGTGGCCGCCGCGACGAGCGCGGTGTGCGGCGTGGCCTTCATCGTCGGCATGGCGCGCGTCGCGGGCAGTTCCTCGAGCGCTCGCGCGCGCGCCTTCAGCGCCTGCGCACGTTGCTTGAGCACATCGTCGACGACGCCGCCGACGGTCCGTTTGGCAGTTGCACGTTTCTTCGTTTTCGTTGCCATCGCTTGGTCCCTCACCGTTGGGAGTGACGGCGCGATGACTTTCCCTACCGCGGAGGCGGCCCGCGTTCGGCCGCCCCCGCAATTCCTCTTACAGCATCTTCACGACCTTGTTGGCCAGGCCGTCGTCGCCGAGGACGACGGTGAGGTTGGCGCGGCCGGCGACTTTCTCCAGGACCTCCAGCTCCTTCAGCTTCATGAGCGTCGGACTGGACTCGAGGATCTTCGCGGTGTTGGCCTGCATGCGCATCGCCGCCGTCTCCTCCCTCCTCACAATCAGCGCCGCCTCGGCTCCCTTCTTCGCCTCCATCACTTTGTTCATCAGGTCCTTCATGTCACCCGGCAGGATGAGGTCGCGCACACCCGCCGCGACGATCGCCAGTCCGAGCTCCGCCGCGCGCGGCGCGATGCGCTCCGCGAGCTCCGCCGCCAGCGCCTCCTTGCCGGACAGCAGCGTGTCGAGATCCTTCGCGCCGACCGCCTCGCGCAGCGCGAGCTGCGCGGTGCGGTAGAGCGCCTGCGTCGCGCCGTCGACGACGGTCACCGCGCGCAGCGGATCGACGACCTTCGACGTGACGATGGCGTTGATCCGCAGCGTGACCTTGTCCGAGGTCATGATCTCCTGACCGGTGATGTCGAGCACGACCTCACGCAGGTCGAAGTCGGTCAGCTTGAGCGTGCCGGCGTTCTTCCAGAACGCGTACGTGCCCGGTCCGAGCGTCGCCTGGTACACGCCGTCGCGGAACCACAGTGTCGCGTGGCCCGGATCGACGTTCACGACGTCGAGCAGCGCCGTTGCACCCGGCGCGCGCACGATGACCGGCAGCTCGATGTGCTCGAGCTGCATGACGCGTGCGTCGACGATCTCGACCCGCACGTCATGCTCGACGGTCCAGAATACGTGCACGCCGGCCGGCAGGATCGCGAAGAAACGCCCGTCGATCCAGACGAGCGCGCGCTCGTGATCCTTGAGGTCGGCCACAATGGCCTCGCTGCCGAGCTTTCCGGACTTCACAATGAGGTCGAGGTCCTTGTGCACGAGCACCGGATAGCGCGGCGACACGACGTCGAGGCGCAGCTTGAACAGCGGGTCGAAGTACCAATGCACGCCCGGCTGCAGGACGGCGATGGAATCGCCCTCGCGGAACAGGAGCCCTCGCTCGTGCGGCTTGATCTTGTAACGATGGAACATGATGGGCCTCCTTTCTTCTTGGCTCCCTACAATGAAAAAGAACCGGCGCGGCTTGTTGTGCGACGGCGTGCACACATTCGATGCGGAGCATTGTGGAATTCCGTGCGCATTGCGCTCACAATCGCACTGTGAGAGCAGAGCATCCGCGGACAGCACGCAATGCTGCAGGGCATCGTCTGCGCTTGCTCAGTGAAGAGCGGCACGATCCGCGACAACGCGCCGCGGCCGGTGATCGCTAGCGGCGATCAGTCGCCAAAACCTTGGAAGAGTTTCTTAGACTCTCGCGGGAGTCGAACCCGCCTATACCCTTGTGCGACATGAGCCGTCCTTCGTCAGAACCCGTATGCGGAACACGCACTCACAATCCCGTCAGGAGCAGTGCGCGCCACCGGACCCGGACGGTTCTTATCGCCTGAATTTCGCCATGAAACACAAAACCCCTTCGGCTGGACGCCGAAGGGGCCTCAATCGAGAGCGCTCTTGTCGTGAGCTAGCTCGTCGGAGAGGCACCTCCGGCAGGGACGCCGCCGGACAACGGCTGGGCGTCAAAGCACTGCATCGATTCGTTCTTGTGCATCATGGGCGGCGTAAAGTAGCAAATCGGGTCTGTAGTGTCAATGGGATTTTCTCAATCGCGGCCTGTATACCAATACTTCGTTTCCCTCGCCCATTGTGAATTGGGATATTGCGCGTGCAGCAGATTGAACGCGGCTTGCGACAGTTTCGCGGTTTCGTCGTCCGCGCAGCCCCACCGTGTTCCTTGAACGGCCATCGCTAATGCTTCGGGAACGCGACGGTCTTTCGGCGCTGTGCGTGCCCAGTTCATTGTGGAGCGCAGCATCCATGTCGAGCCGCTGCCGAGGGCGCGGAGGGCGGCGCGTTCGGCTTCATTGGAGTCGAGGAAGAGCGGCGGCGCGATCGGCTGCGGTTTGAAGCTGTCTGGATAGCGCGCTTCCCAATACTGCAGGCCGTCGCGGCACCACCAGTTCGTGTCGCGGTTGCGCGTGTGCCATACCTCTTCGGGATCGGTACGCGGGATCGTGAGCGGCGGTATGTACGCGCGCAACGCCGGCGCGTGCACGATGAGATCGATCGCGGCGAATCGGCGCGATGGACCGGACGCGGTGCGCCAGCGTTCGAGCCGCGGCGCGAGCGTTGGATAGACCGCGCGCATCGCTGGCAACAGTTCTTCGGCGACGTCGTCGCGATCGAGCAGCAGCGCACGCGTGAAGGCGGCGACTAGGATCGGCTGGCGCACGTTCGCGTGCACCGTCTTGTCGCGCGCGGCG